>JAQWIO010000090.1 GCA_029248845.1 Polaribacter sp.
ATTTCTACAGCTTCTGTTTCATCCGTTTCTGTAGATTCAATAATAGTTTCTTCTACTTCTTTTTCATCTTCAACAATTTCAATTTTTTCAGGTGCTGGAGGGGGTGGAGTTTTTGGTTTTACAGGTTCTATTCTTTCAGTAATTACCGTCTCTTCTTCCATTTCTGCAGTCATGTTTGCAGAACCTAAATCCCCAATATTTCTATCATAAGTTTTCTTTTCTATTGCAGCATAAGTTATAAATAGAGCTAAAACTAAACCTATTTGCATAAAAATTTTGCTATAATTTTCTAAGTTCGACTTCGGGTTTTTCTTAATTTCCATTGTAAATAGTTTTAATAGTTCGCTAATTTAATTAAATTATTGGTTTATACACGAGTCTTCGTATTAATTAACGTCAATTTTTTTTAATTTGATTAAAAACAATTAACCCAAGAATAGATCCTAGTGTATTTGCAATTACATCTTTATAATCCCCCGTTCTATGAGTTGTTAGTATATGTTGTAGAATCTCAATAAGTATGCCAAAAATTATACATGCAAGTACTATGAAATATTTTAGAGATGATTTCTTGTAAAAAGAAAATAACCAAAAAAGGCTTAGCGTAAAGTATGCAAATAAGTGATACATTTTATCAATATTACTAAAACCTACATCTGTTTTAGGCGCTTTTATTAAGCTTAGAGTGGAAATGGCAATTGTGATACCAAATGCTCCGATAAGAAAAAAATTATCCTTGAATAAGTTCTTTATAAGCCTTTGCATCTAATAAATTTTCTATTTGTGTGCTATCCGATATTTTAAGTTTAATCATCCAGCCTTTTCCATAAGGATCAGAATTAACAAATTCTGGGTCATCTTCTAGTGCTTCATTAAATTCTATTACCTCTCCGGATAAAGGCATAAATAAATCTGAAACTGTCTTAACAGCCTCAACAGATCCAAAAACTTCACCTTCTTCAAGGGCTTCATCTAAAGTATCTATATCTACATATACGATATCGCCTAATTCTCCTTGAGCAAAGGCTGTAATTCCAATTGTTGCAACAGAATCTTCAATTTTGATCCATTCGTGGTCTTTTGTATACTTTAAATTTGATGGGATATTCATTGTAAAAATTTTATGTTTTTAGTTTCCTCCTAAGTTGTAAATAATATTAAAACCAGCATTAATAGCTTGTCTAGGGAAGGTGGTTGATATAGCATATTTAGAGGTTTGATGATTGTAATAAAAAGAAGCTGTTAAACTACTGCTTAATCTATAATCGGCTGTAAATTTAATAGAAAAAAGTTTTTGCCCCCCACTAATTTGGTCATTATCTTCATCTACTGATCTAATTTGGGTTAAATTATCTCTCAATGATACATCTGCTCTTAAGTTTACATCTCCTTTTAAGGTTTGTTTTTTTCCTGTGAAACGAGTATTGAACTTCACATCTTTAAAGACATACCCCATTCCGAAGATGTATTCAGTACCTTTAATATCTGTTAATGTACTATTGTTAAAATTCATTGTTAAGGCTCTGTCTCTTTTTATTTCACCTCTTAAAGAGAATGAATTTCTCATTTTCATATCTACTTTAATTAGAGGCGAAAATTCATCAACTAATGTAACAGCAGACACTAATAGTTCTGGTTCATAATTATTAGCAATATTACTATTCGCAAATGGATTGCTTCTGTCATGTTGTAAATTATTTGTAAAACTAGAGACAGTATAAGAGGACCTGTAGCCGTGAGAAATAACAAAATTACTAAAGTTTTTCTTAATTTTTTTTAACTTCATTAAACCACTGTATCGCAATGTCCAATTAGGGATTGGAATGTTTCTAAACAAACTTGTCTTAACTTTGTCTGGACTTTTACCAGAATATGCAGCCATAAAAGCGGGTAATAAAACTTGTTGGCTGTTTTGCCCAAAACCACTTATAGGAACTCCATTCTCTAATGCAAGCCTATTGGCAATGAGACTTCTGTAGTCTCTTAAATTCTGAAATAAAACATCTCCATCTTTAAATGCTGTGGAAAGCATAGAATGACTGGTGCTAAAGTTTCCTGTTTCAAAGAAAGGTGTCTCTTCAAATTGAGTATTCCCATCAATAAGATCTAGTTGTTGAGAAATATTTCTTGTTTGAATTTTATTTCCTCTAACGTCTATATTTAAATCTTTAATTGGTTTTAAGGTAAATGTGTAATCTACTTTATTGTAATGTGTTCTGCTAAAAGTTTTATTATAATAATCATCGCCTTGGTTTCTAGTTACAAACCAACCATTTTCTAAAGCTCTATTTCTAATATCCACTTGACTACCGAAGGCAAAAGAAGTAGGAGCTCCCCCAAGAAAACCAATGTCTTCAGTATAACCCGGTAATAATTGTCCGTTATTTTCTGAATAACTAATTTTCCCTTGTTTCACAGAAGTAACAATATCATACGTTGCTTTTAATATCTTTTTTCCTGGGGATAATTTTTTCTTTTGAGAAATTCTTTTGGAAGCACCTGGAAAACCATTATTTCTTGATTCTTTTGTTTTTTTACGTTGATTTTTAGTCAATAGAAGCCTTTCAAAACGAAGACCTTTGTAGAAACTATCAAAATTAAGAGTTGTATTAAAATTGTGTGTATTTGAATTCTGAATTGTATTTCCTATAAGCTTTAGAGAAGGAACGTCAATTCCATTTACATTTATTGTGTTTTGAGGTGCCGCTTGCCAATCAAAATCTGCTGTATAGGCATAATCTGCTTTTATAAATTTAAAAAACGGAATTTTATCGATTGGTAAATTATAGGCTGCGTTTAATTTTTGATGATAATGATTTGCTCTCCCCATATTAAAGAAATCATCAAAGACCTGAATTTCTTCATCATTATTAAATGTATCATAAATGTAACTATTAGTTGCATTGAAGTTTAATTTCAATGATTTTGTTAAATCAAAACCAATTGTATAATCCCAATCAAACAAAAATCGACGTTGTTTTAATTCTGGCTGAGGAGCTAATCCTTCTACTAAATTTCTAGATTGTTGCTCGTTGTAATTTCTATTGATACTAGAGTTAATAGCAAATGTTTTTGGAACAGGGTTAAAGTTAATATCTTTTATTATTTTCCAGTATTTACTTTTTAATATTGAATCACTTTTAAAGAATTCTATGGGTTTAGATTTAAAATTAAAATTATAGGAAGCAGAGGCTCTAACACTTTCTCTAATACGTTTTTTTATGTTATAATTTCTTTGAAATTCTTTGTTATGAGCATAAGAGACTGCCAAGTTTTCTACATCGTAAAATTTAGGTTTCTTTGTAGAATTTGGATTTCTATTCTTTTTAACATTTGTAAAACTAATACTAGTTCTTTTGGTATAATCCCTAGAAAACTCACTATTATCGTTTTCACTTAAGGCATCTGCTAATTTTACGTCTTGATATTGAGGGTCGAATTTGGGGTCTATGTACTGTTCTCCAATACTATAACTCATTGGCAATTGAATTCCCCATTTTACAGGAGTTAACACTTTTCCTAAATTTACAGTGGTAGCAACATCATATTGTTTTGTTTCATTTAAACTACGCTGGTTTACTCTTTCTTCTACATTTCCAAAACCAATTGTAGACATACTTCCTGCTAATGATACATTTGCAATATCAGCAAAATTTGCATCTGCATTCATTACAGCTGCCCAACCACCTTTATTATCGAAACCAGCTGAACGTAATTCATTGAACCAAACCTCTCCACTTATTGGTGAAGGTGTGTTGTTTTTTAGACCTAAAACAATGGTTTTTAATTGTGCTAAAGTTGGATTTCCTTTTACAGAAATTGTGTACAAAATTTCTGGATCTTGTTCTGTGGATGTATATAAATCGGTAATTGAAAAATCGAGCTTATCTCTTTCTAATTTCACTTTGCCAAAAGTTTCTAAAAAAGCATCTAAATTATTTGCTTCTGGCCACAGATCTATAGCAGATGTGCCATTCAATGAAACTTTTAAAGGCAACTCAATTTGATAATAATTATCATTTAAATCTGTACCCAATCTTATGATTGCAGAAAAATCATCATCATTAATGGCAAGAGCTCCTTCGTTTTTTTGAAGATGCATAAACATTTTCAAATTCTTAAATCGTCTTAAATCTATGCTGATGTTTTTATAAATTGCTCTTGCTTTATTCGCGGGTAAGTCCTTCACTTTTAGGGTTACTGATTGTTCATTTTGTAATTGAACTGTAGTGCTCCCTTGCAAGCGCTCTCTTTCTATCCCTGGTGGCTGAATGTAACTTCCTTCATTTTGTTCAATACTAACAACACCAACTTCAAAATCTTTTAATTCATCATCATTCAAATCTATTGGATCCATTGATTCATCCAACGTTTGTGTATAGCGTCTCCAATCTCCACGAACCAAATCCAACTCTCCAAAACGAACAACTACTGGCATTTTAAAGTTTGTTAAAAAGAGTCTTATAAAACGAATGCTGTTAAAGTCTGAAATTCCATTTTTAGGGACTCCACTTCTTATAGGAACTCTAAATTGATACCATCTTGTTTTTTGAGTTGCTCCATTTTCTAAAGTAACATCTGTAGTTTTCTCGTCTACAATAAAATTCTTTCCAACAACCAAGTCATTCCTATTCATAGAAACTTTATACTCATAGTAACTTTCTACGGTATTCATTGTTTGATCTCTATTAATATCTTCTACGTCTGGATATGTTGTTGAAGATGTTGGATAGGCTTCTTTAGACTGATTTAAAGTTGGTGAGTTCCCTTCTGTATTGTTATAATTTTTATATCTCGTAATAATGGAAGCATTAGCCGCGTCTAACTCACTACCTCTAAAAAATTGAAAGTTATCTGAGGCAGGATCATTAGGATTTAATTTACTAAAGTTCGAAATTGTAGCGCTATATTTTGAAAATTCTTCAGCATCAGATAAGCCATCAAAACCAACATCTTGGTTCGTTCTTGCTGCATCTTGTTCACTGAAGGAATAAATAATTGAAGGGTTTTTAGGCACTTTACCCCAAGTGGTAAAATCTGTATTTAAATTTCCACCAGTTTCTGGCAATCCATTCTCATACATTTTCCGACTATCTTTTAAAATATCTTCAGAAACATTTCCTAAATTAATATACATATCACCAATCTGATTAGAGGGATCTAGTGGGTCTAACCCTTTCGGAAGCCCTTCTTCATTGGTGATAGAGTAATTTTCATAAGGATCCATAACCCAAAATTGAATATACTCAACGTTTGCTTGGTCGAAATTATTTGTTGTTAAAGACCTCATAATACCACCCCAATTTTGTTGCGGATTCTTAAAAGTTCCATCATTTTCAACATCATTATTATCTGTATTGAAATTATAAGAACCCCTTTCTGCAGGGAAATACGCTAAATCTAAGGTTCTAACTAAAGAGTTTTGAGTGATGTCTAGCTGAACATTTGGAAATAATTCACTATAATTAATTTGTCTTGTTTCTGCTCGAGAAAGTTCGTCTGCGTTAATATTAGGAGGGGTGTCTCCGGCTCCATAAAAAATTTGATCGATATTGTACCAGGCTAATTTTCCCCTTTTGTAATTATAGGATAAATCATCTTGCTCTCCGTTAAAACCGGTAAAAAATTTAGGAGTACTTGCTTCGTGCCAGTCTAAGGGAGATAATATGCTAATAGGAATTTGAGAAGCTTCAAAATCGTCTATATAAGAAGTGGCTGCACCGGTCACATCTATACCACTTGGAGTTCCAGGAAGTAAATATGCCATATCTGCTCTAACGGATACATTAGAGGGAGCATCAGTGTCTACAAAAGGTAATTTATTTGCCAATTTTGTAAAGAAAGGAACTTCAGTAGAATAATTAATATTAGCTCCAAACATAGTATTGTTTATCGGGTCTGAGCCAAAGTTTACCTTTTGTGTAATAGGTCTTTCATTTACATTTAAAATAGTGGCACCTACTATAAATTTATCAGAGAATTTATGCTCAACATCTACTCCCATAAAAGTTTTTCGTTGTTGATTAAAGACCGCATTATTTTCTGTAGAAACACTTATTGGTGTTCCAGAGGATTGTAACCCTGGATCAATAATTTGTACGCGTCCTAATTGATAATCTACTACATAATCAACACCTTCAACTAGTTGTCTTCCTCCAGCAGTTACTTTTACAGAGCCTCTAGGGACATTAAATGCTCCTATAGGAATTCCCCCCGAATTTTCT
>JAQWIO010000121.1 GCA_029248845.1 Polaribacter sp.
GACGCAGAGAATAGCATTCCTGCCAAGATAGAATATGCAAACAACACACTTCAGCCCAATGATATTTTAGATGTTAAAATTGGAGCTTTGGTTCCTGAAACAGCCATTCCTTATAACAATCTAGTACAAAAATCCGGGCAAGCCCTACAAGACATAGAACTGATAAAACTACAAGGGTATTTGGTAGGAACTGACGGGTATATTGTACTCCCTATTTTAGGACGTATACTTGTTGCAAACAAAACAATTGCCAGTGTTGAAAAAGAACTTATCCGTATTTTAGAAAACGATCAACACCTAATTAGTCCTTCTGTGAGTGTGCGTCTTTTAAATGCGAAAGTCACTATTTTAGGAGAAGTAAATAGACCTGGCACTTACAACTTTACAGAACAGTTTATCAGTATTCCACAAGCCTTAGGTTATGCAGGAGACCTAACCATTCAGGGCAAACGAACAGACATTATACTTGTTCGTGAACAAGAGGGTACTAGAACAAGTTCCCGAATAGACCTCACCACTACAAATTGGATGAACAATCCTGAATATAGAGTCATGCCAAATGATGTGATTGTGGTAAATCCAAATATTACCAAAGTAAAAAGTTCGGGTATTGTTGGTAATGCCAGTGTAGTGATGAGTATTGTCACGACCTTATTATCTATTACTGTTTTATTAACTCGCTAATATAGATTTAGACTATGAATAATTTTCCACTATATGAAGACTTCAAAGAAGAAGAGACAATAGATTATAAAAGTATAATTTTAAAATTTTTTCGCTATTGGCCTTGGTTTCTCTCGGCTTTTATCATCGCTTTATTTGCCTTTTTTTTAACATTAAGATATCAGCCTACAGTTTATAGTACTCAAGCAACAATAAAAATACTCGATGAACAAGAAGCTAGCGGACTCTCCTTTGATGTTTCTAGTATTTTTAAAAGATCAAATATTTCATTAAACAATGAAATTCCGCTATTTAACTCCCATCGTATTGTGAGTCAAGTCGTAAAAAAACTAGTACTGAATGTGAAATATTACCAATTGGGTAATGTTAGTGCTCGAGAAGTTTTTAACCCTCCTTTTAAGGTTAACTATAAGAATAATATTGATACTTTGAGAACAAAGCTGGTGTATGAAATAGCCTTTACTTCTAAGGGCTATCAAATTACCAATCTAGAGACAGACGAAACCATCACAACTTCGAGTTTGTCCTATCAAGGTGATTCTTCAGGTTTTCCAATTAAGGTTGAGCTAACAGAAGCAACTACTATAGAAGATTATGAAGATAAAGTTTTTACTTTCGAAATCAATTCCATTGATGATACCACTTCGGATTTAAGAGAGCAATTAGAAATTGAAGTACTTGGAGAAGAAACAGATCTTTTAAGTATAAGTTTAGATTACATCAATGGAAAACAAGCCCAAAAAATACTAAACACCCTTATTGCTGTTTATGAGGCTGATGGTATCAGTGACAGACAACAGGTTTCTGATCGAACCATCAAATTTATAGATGATCGCTTTACATCTTTGCTAGCCGAACTAGATGCTATTGAAGAACGTAAAAGAAAATACAAGACTGATAATAATATTAGTTTTATTGAAGCTGATGCCGGAGTATCCCTGCAAAACAGAAGTATGAAAGAGGAGGCGCTATTTAATATTGAAACTCAGCTTTTATTGTCGGAGATTCTCAAGAAAAATTTGGTGAACAACTCTAGTTTTCAATTGCTTCCAGGAAACATTGGTATTGAGAGTGGAACAATTAATGAATTAGTTGCAGATTATAATAGCAGCTTACTAGAATACGAGAAGCTTAAAACCAGTGCAGGGAATAACAATCCTACGGTTACAACTTTAAAGACGAATGTATCTGAACTTAAAAATAACATTGCGGTTTCTATCAAAGGGTATATTCAGCAATTGCAAACAACACTGAAGCAACGTGAAACTGCCCAACAAACAGCCAATAGCGATTTTGCAGCTTTACCACAAAAAGAAAATAAGTTGCGTAAAATAGTGCGCCAACAAAATTTAAAAGAAAGCTTATATTTATTTCTGCTCCAAAAGCGTGAGGAAGCTTCTGTTACAAGTGCGGTCACGGTTTCTAATGTGAAAATAATTGACTATGCCCTCACCAACCCAATTCCAGTTGGTCCGAAAAAGTTACTAAATTTATTAATTGCTGTAACAATTGGATTTTTAGTCCCTTTTGGAATTATCTCTCTTCTATTTTTATTTGACAACAAAGTTTTTGATGCTAATGATATTCTAGCCATTAATAAAACAACACCCATTCTAATGGAGGTACCTCTCACTAAAAATGAAGCTGATAAAAAAGAACTTGATGAGATTTTTAGAACCTTAATTCACAATGCACTTTTTTTAAGACCTGAAAAAAAGACTAAAGAAGCACTTTCCATTTTAGTAACGTCGGCCATTCAAGGAGAAGGGAAGACATTTTTATCTTTTAACATAGCCGAAGGTTTGGCAAAGATGGGAAAGAAAGTTGTTTTAGTAGGTGCAGACATTAGAAATCCACAGATTCATAAGTATACAAATACTAGTAGAGAAAGGTTGGGAATTGTAAATTATGTTGTAGATAAAAGTTTAGACTGGAAAAGTTTGGTGACATCTCACACTATAAATTCTAATACATTAGATATTATTAAATGTGGAAGCATTCCGCCAAATCCAACAAATATACTTATGAGTCAACGTTTTGAAGAATTGATAAGTGAACTTAAAAAGCACTATGACTTCATAATTTTTGATAGCGCTCCTTCTTTATTGGTCTCTGATACACTCGTAATGGCTCATTTTGCTGACATTACCTTGTTCTCAATACGCTCAAAAGTAACTGAAAAAAAATTAATAGAGTTTTCAACCAAACTCATTAATGATCAAAAAATTAAGAATGCTGCTTATGTGATAAATGGTATTGATTTAAGTAAGGTAAGGTATGGTTATAAATATAATTATGGCTATGGCTATGGCTATGGTAGTCGCCCTTAAAAAAAAGTACTATTTAGAAAAAGAGCAATCAGAAATGATTGCTCTTTTTTTTTGAAGCAAAGTCATTTTACAGATTTATTTTAACCATCAATATACCAACTATAATAAGAACTTCCATACTCTTTAAGTTCGAAATGCTTTTACTATATTTGAAAATTAAGAATTATGAAGAAACGATTTTTTTTACTCATTTTTATTCCGTTTTTAATGGCTACCCAATGTGAGGATGATCTGCCAGTAATTGACTGTATAGATTCTTCTTTGATTGATGAAAAGGCTATATGCACAGAAGAATATGCTCCAGTTTGTGGCTGCAATGAGGTAACGTATAGCAACGTATGCAAAGCAAAAGCTGCTGGAGTAACAACTTTCAGCAACGGTGCTTGTGATTAAATTTGATGTTAGAAGCTTACGTACAGCCTCTTTTTAGTACATTAAGTTTTACATATTTTATACTTGTAAATTCAATCCATTATTTTAAAATTCCATACCTTTACTTTAAAACAATGCAATGTGGACTACATTTCTTTATCGTATGAATTCATTCGCAATTTATGGTTTGTATTTCGACATACCTATTCATCGCAAACATTTCATTAGAGTTCGATTTCTATAAACAGTTTTCTCCCATGATGACTTATCATATAATTATTTAGGACAAGTTTCTTAAGTTTATAAAAACGCAGGAAAACAGGTTCGTCATATTAAAATGAAATATTTTAAAATTAAAGTCTTTTCTTTGTAT
>JAQWIO010000070.1 GCA_029248845.1 Polaribacter sp.
TTGTATTGTCCACCTGTTAATTCGACTCTTTTTGTTTCATTATTGGTGCTAATATCAAAAACAACAACATCCATCTTCTTGTCGTCTTTTGGTCCGCTTACCATTTTAAGAGTCCCCTTCTCTGCGGGTCTCGGAATTACAAATTGAAGTCCTGATAGGTTGTGTAATGTTAAATATTGAAAATAATGGACAGAGTCTTTTACAATATTTCCCTTTTTCTGATCTGCCATTCTAAACCAATCTCCGCTTTCTTTGGCAAGCATTTTAAGAGGGCCGTCTTTCTCTTTAAAGAAATTAACAGTTGCATTATTCTCCGGTGCATTAAAACCAACCAAAATTCCATGAATGTTTTGAATGGTTCCTTTTTTAAGGTAATGTTCATGTCTAGTACCTTCTGAAGATTCTACAAAAAAAAGATATTCTTCACCATTTTCGTTCTCCACTAATTTTTTTTCTGCCCATGGTATGTAATCAACCAATTTAAAAGTGACCTTTTGTTGATTATTAGAGTTTTTTCCGAAATGCGTATCAAATTCAAAATTGTTTTTGCCCCAGGCAGATAGCAACATTTTCTTGTGAATTTTTGGAGCTTGATCTTTATTGTCGTCAATAACAACGTTCAAATAAGTAGTTTCAGAGAGGAAAGAGTTGGTTGTTTCTCCTTCGTTGATAGGCATCACCCCTTCGTAACCAATATATCTAGTAATTCCTGCTCCTATTAAAATAAATAGCCATGCGACATGGAATAACAATACAGGCCATTTTTCTTTTCTTAACAAACGATATCTAAAAATATTTCCAAAGAAATTAATGATGAAAAAAAGCATGATTAATTCAAACCACCATGCATTGTAGATCAGTGCTTTTGAGGTTTGTGTTCCAAAATCATTTTCTACAAAGGTAGCCACACCCATTGCGGTTGCAAAAAGTACGAACAATACCGCCATTAAGCGAGTAGAATATAATAGCGAGAGAATTTTTTTCATCCTATTTGCTAATTTATTAAGCCTTGCAAATTTAAGAATAAAAGGAAGAATATGTCTAAATTTAAGGTTGTTTTTCTTGTTAAGATTTGTTAAAAATAGCCCGTTTTATGGGTTTTGAAAAAAAATAAGGAAGGTTTATTTTTAGTTGAGGTTTTTTAGGGTCCTCAGTATTTTGCGTCAGTAGTTTTTATAGATTCAGTTTGAAGCAGATTCAATTATTCAGAAATACTGTCTATCAAAATAGTAAGCAACTCTATGGCAGCTTTCGAAATTTTAGTTCCTGGTCCATATACTCCAACGGCTCCTGCATCATATAAAAATTGATAATCTTGAGCAGGGATTACGCCACCAACGATTACCATAATGTCTTCACGACCGTATTTTTTTAATTCGGCAATAACTTGAGGTACTAATGTTTTATGCCCAGCAGCTAAGGAAGAAATTCCTAAAATATGAACATCGTTTTCTACTGCTTGTTTTGTTGCCTCTTTTGGAGTTTGAAATAACGGTCCAATATCTACATCAAAACCCAAATCTGCATAACCAGTAGCTACTACTTTGGCACCTCTATCATGGCCATCTTGCCCTAATTTAGAAATCATAATTCGTGGACGTCTCCCTTCTAAATCCGCAAAATTATCGGCTAATTTTTTTGCTTTTAAAAAAAGAGTATCGTTTTTTATTTCTTTACTATACACACCAGAAATGGTTTTATGAACTGCTTTGTGTCTTCCAAAAACAACTTCTAATGCATCAGAAATTTCACCCAAAGTAGCTCTGTTTCTTGCTGCTTTTATTGCCAAACTTAATAAGTTCTCTTTTCCAGATTTTGCAGCTTTAGTCAAAGCTACTAAAGATTTTTGTATTTCTGCGTTATTTCTATTTTCTTTTAACTTCTTTAATCGTTCAATTTGAGAACTACGAACAGCTTCATTGTCAACTTCTAAAATATGTAAGGGATCCTCTTCTTCTAATTGGTGTTTGTTTACCCCAACTATCACATCAAGGCCACTATCAATTTTAGCTTGCTTAATAGCGGCAGCCTCTTCAATTCTCATTTTTGGAATTCCTTTTTCAATAGCTTTGGTCATTCCTCCCAAATCTTCAATTTCAATAATTAATTTCCAAGCTTTATTAGCAATATCTTCTGTTAATTTTTCGAGATGATAACTTCCTGCCCATGGATCTACTGTTTTGGTAATGAATGTTTCTTGTTGTAAATATAGTTGTGTATTTCTTGCTATTCTTGCAGAAAATTCTGTTGGTAAAGCAATAGCTTCGTCTAAAGCATTTGTATGTAAACTTTGTGTGCCACCAAAAGCAGCGGCCATTGCTTCAATTGTAGTTCTAGCAACATTGTTAAACGGATCTTGTTCTGTCAAAGACCAGCCACTAGTTTGACAGTGTGTTCTTAAGGCTAATGACTTTGGATTTTTGGGGTTGAATTGTTTTACAAGTTTTGCCCACAACATTCTAGCTGCTCGCATTTTGGCAATTTCTGTAAAGTGATCCATTCCTATTGCCCAAAAGAAGGAGAGCCTTGGGGCAAAAGAATCAATATCCATACCTGCTTCCAATCCTTTTCTAAGGTATTCTAATCCGTCAGCAAGAGTATACGCCAATTCAATTTCGGCAGTTGCTCCAGCTTCTTGCATGTGATACCCTGAAATAGAAATAGAATTGAATTTTGGCATGTTAACACATGTATAATTAAAAATATCAACAATAATTTTCATGGATGAAGCAGGAGGGTAGATATAGGTGTTTCTTACCATGAACTCCTTTAGGATATCATTTTGTATGGTTCCTGAAAGTTTTTCAGGAGAAACTCCTTGTTCTTCAGCAGCAACAATATAAAATGCTAAAATGGGTAAAACAGCTCCATTCATAGTCATAGAAACCGACATTTTATCTAATGGAATTTGGTCGAACAAAACCTTCATATCTTCAACAGAATCAATGGCAACTCCCGCTTTACCAACATCACCTTGAACACGCTCGTGGTCAGAATCATACCCCCTATGCGTTGCTAAATCAAATGCAACAGAGAGTCCCTTTTGTCCAGCTTCTAAATTTCGTCTGTAAAAAGCATTGCTTTCCTCTGCTGAAGAAAAACCAGCATATTGTCTAATGGTCCAAGGCCTTCTAACATACATTGTAGTGTAAGGGCCTCGAAGATTTGGTGCAATTCCAGCAACAAACCCCTCTTGTTTAAGAGAAGTTCGAGTATCTTGCCTTTCGCTTTTTAGTTCTATATGTTGTACCTTTTTTCTATTCATTTTTAGAATTGAACACTAACTTTATAAATACTTAAGTACCGTTTATTTATATTCATAATGATGAAATTATAATTAGATCTTTTTTTCAGAGAGTAATCGATCTTTTTCAAGGGATTCTGATATTCGATTTCTAGTTAATGGTGATATTAAGGTTTTAATATTTCTTTGTTTTGTGAAAGGATACAATTCTAAATTTTGTAGCATTGTATCGGTGTTGTTTTGTTGTAAATTTGTACCAATTAAAGAGGTTTTACCTTCAAGAAATTCTTTTATTTCCTTTGCAGCATTCATATTAATTTTCTTTTGAATAGTACCCGACTTCAATTGTTTTAAAAAACCACCATTATTTTCTATTTGTTTAAAAATAATTAAAGCATTGTCTGCTAATTGTTGCGTAATAGATTCAATATAATAAGAACCATCTGCGATATTCTGAGCTTCTTTTAAAGAACATTCTTGCTGTAAAATGAGTAGTTGGTTTCTAGCAATACGCTCACTAAATTCGTTAGATTTGTTATAAATTATATCATAAGAAACATTAGAAACTGTATTTGCTCCG
This sequence comes from Polaribacter sp., assembly GCA_029248845.1. Classification (GTDB taxonomy): domain Bacteria; phylum Bacteroidota; class Bacteroidia; order Flavobacteriales; family Flavobacteriaceae; genus Polaribacter. The sequence continues at coordinate 3,825 of JAQWIO010000070.1, forward strand.
CCTAAAATTGCGCTCATACATTCTGATGTAGTTCTTAATAAATTAACATTATAATCATATAATGTTTTATTTCTTAGACTAGGTTGAACAACTATATGAGCTTCAGAATTATGAACATTGTATTCCTTTAAAAGTGCCGACCATAATATTCTAAAAGATCTTAATTTTGCAATTTCAAAAAAATAATTACTTCCAACAGAAAAAGAAAAGTGAATTTTTTTAGCAACAGTATTCCCAAAACGATTTAAATATTCATTTGCATGTGCTAAAGTGTAAGCAAGTTGTTGTGTAATTGTAGCTCCTGTATTTTGATATAGGTCACCTGAAATAGAAATACAATTTTCAGATTTATTTTGAATTTTATTTAATCTAGTAAAATCTTCTTTCAGATTAAAAAACCAATTTCCAGTTTCTGCCAGATTCCCTATAATATCTGTTTGAAAATAAGTGTTTTTAGAATTTATAAAACGAGCTATTTCAGTTTGGAATTCGGGGTCTAAAAATGAAAAATGAAAGTATAAGAAAATTGATTCTACTTCAATATGAAGTAATAATTTCTTATAATCAAATATTGAATTTGCTTTAAATAAAATTGAATTTGCGCCTCTTTTTAGGGCGTCAATTGCTAGCTGATTTGCTATTTTTTCCTGATCAATAAAGATTGGTTGACAAATATTAAATCCGTCTTTAGAAGTTGAAATTTTATGATGTTCTCTGTCTTCTGAGGTGTAAAAAGGTTTCACAACAATTCCTTCATTAGTTTTCCAAAGAAGAGAATCATTGTAATCTTCCCCATTCAAATCTACTTGAATTTTTTGTTTCCAAGCAGTCGGTGAGGTTTTTTTAAATTCATCAAATAGAGAGGTACTCATCTTATTTTTCTATGGTGTCAAATTCTATTATATAGAGGTCTTCATTTTCTTTTTTCATTAAATATTTTTCTCGTGCAAATCGTTCTAGTTGAAGCGAGTCTTTTAGTTTTTTAATAGTAGCTTTATCTTCGGTTATTTTTTTTTGGTAGAACGATATTGTACTCTCTAAATCAGTAATTTCAGTGTTAAACTTTCTATGAACTAAGTACGAGTTTTCATCAAAAAAAAACATCCATATTAGGAATGGAATTAAGATTAAAACAAAAATATTTGTTATAAACTTTATAATTTTATAATTTCTAAACTTATTAAAAGACATACATTCTATAGGCGTTCGTTAATGACTGTTCTTACTATATCAATAGCAACTGTATTATACCTGTCATTAGGGATAATAATATCTGCAAAATTTTTAGTTGGCTCTATAAATTGTTGATGCATTGGTTTTAATGTGTCTTGATAGCGGTTTAAAACTTCATCAATATTTCGACCTCTTTCAGTAATATCTCTTCTAACTCTTCTTATGAGGCGTTCATCGGTGTCTGCATGAACAAATATCTTTATGTCGAATAAGTTTCTTAATTCTTCATTATTAAAAATTAAAATTCCTTCATCAATAATTACTTTTCTTGGATGTGTTTTAACAGTATTTTCTGTTCTATTATGAGTAACAAAAGAATATACAGGTTGTTCTATGGTTTTAAATAATTTTAATTCTTTAAGATGTTTAACGATTAAATCAAAATCGATAGCTCTTGGATGGTCGAAATTAATTTTCGTTCTTTCTTCATAGGATAAGTTGTCTGTTGCTTTGTAGTATGAATCTTGAGAAATAACACAGACCTCATTATCAGGTAAATGTTTAACTATTTGATTTACAACAGTTGTTTTTCCACTTCCTGTCCCTCCGGTAATTCCAATAATGAGCATATAATTATAATTATTAGGTGTCTAAAATAATAAAGATTTTACAATATTTTAGAGTTTTTTTTAGTCTTATATACTTTCTTTTTTTAAAATCAATATTTTAAAGTAGTGGATCGTTAAAACAGTAAAGCTTTTTTTTACAAATGCCAGTCTCTAAATTACATTATAATTTTGAATTATAATTAATGTGTCTTTCTCTCAATTTTAGAATTAAGTGCAAATCCTCAAAAAAAGTGTTTTTTGAGGATTTATAAAATTTGAGCCGATTGAGGGACTCGAATCCACGACCTGCTGATTACAAATCAGCTGCCTAACCAGCTGAGCTATATCGGATTTTTTAATTTTAAGAAGGAAAATAAAGTGTAATTACCAAAATATAACTAACTAAAGTTTAATTTTGTTGAAGAAAGATATAATTTAAAACTTATATCGTTTTTAGTGCTTGGTGTTTGCACAATAAATTAGGGTTAATCTTAAATTTAGGACGCTATTTATTAATGTATAAACTATTGAACCGCCTCCTTATAGGTTTTTAAACAGCGTTCTCGTGCAAATTTGTGTTCTACTATTGGAGTAGGATAGGTCAATTCTTGAAATTCAGGAACCCATTTTTTAATATAATCCATATTTTTATCAAATTTTTGAATTTGAGTGGTAGGGTTAAATATTCTAAAATACGGAGAAGCGTCAACCCCAGAACCCGCGACCCATTGCCAGTTTCCTATGTTACTAGATTGTTCGTAATCATGTAATTTTTCTGCAAAATATGCTTCACCCCATCTCCAATCAATTAGTAAATGTTTACAAAGAAAGCTACCAACTAACATTCGAATTCTGTTGTGCATGAAACCGGTTTTATTAAGTTCTCTCATTCCAGCGTCAACCAGTGGATACCCCGTTTTTCCTTTGCACCAAGCATCAAAATCCTTTTCATTATTGATCCAAAGAATTCTATCATATTTGGGTTTAAAACTGTCTTTTATTGTATGTGGGAAATGCCATAATATTTGCATGAAAAATTCACGCCAAATTAATTCTTTTAAAAAAGTGATATTATTACTTTTTGAGGCCCTATCTACCATTCTTCGAATACTGACTGTACCAAACCGTAAATGCGTTCCTAATTTTGAGGTGCTATCTTTTGCAGGAAAGTTTCTTGTTTCTTCATAGGTGTCAATTAGTTTAGTTGAAATTTTATAGGATGTTACTTTTATGGAAGATTTTTTGAAACCGATTTCTTCTAATGTTAGAAATGGTCCATGATTGTTTTTTGTCAAATTGATTAAGTTCTCTTCTGAAGGGAAGAAATAAATTCCTTTCAACTGAAAAGTTTCCATCCATTTTTTTGAATAGGGGGTATATACTTTATAAGGAGTGCCATCCTTTTTTGTAATTTCATTCCTTTCAAAAATCACTTGATCTTTATATGTTTTGAAACAAATATTTTTTGTCAATAGAAATTCTTTTATTTCTAAATCTCGTTTTATTGCATAAGGTTCATAGTCATGATTGCAAAATACAGAATCAATTGTGTGCTTTTCAGATAATGAGTTGAACACATCTTTAGGTGTTCCTAAATATACAGAAATGGCACTTCCTATTTCTTCAAGTTGCTTATTAATATTTTCTAATTCCTGGTGAATAAATGAAACCCTTGCATCGTTATTTGGTAGTTTATTGATAATATTTTTATCAAAAATAAAGATAGGCATCACTTTTTTACCAGCTTTTAAAGCTTCATGTAGTCCGCAATTGTCCTCTAATCGTAAGTCTCTTCTAAACCAAAAAACATTCATTTTTTCCACTGTTATTTAAATTCTCCAAAAAGATCAATTAATTTTTTTTGTCTATACGAAAAGATTTCTTCTAATTTTGGTTTTACTAAAATTGGATGCATTATTTGACCTAAAATTCCTAGGGGAACTTTATAGTCGATGATGTCTTCCATTTCAACACCACCCTCTATTTCTTTTATAAAATGCTTATGATGCCATAGAGAATAGGGACCATACATTTGCTCATCTACAAAATACTTCTTGTCCTCAATATGAGTAATTTCTGAAACCCATTTAGTTTTTATTCCTAGAATAGGAGTTACAATATATTGAATAATTTGACCTGCATATAGAGGTCTATCAATAGTGGAAATAATATTAAAACTCATATAATCTGGCGTAATTATCTTTAAATTTTTAGGATTAGATAAAAACTCCCACGCTTTTTCTTGGGTGATCGGTAATTTTTGTGTTTTGTGAAGTGTGTAGATTTTCATTTCAATTATGAATTAGGATGTAGAGGTTTAATGAAGTTGCAATACAAAGCCAAATCATATAAGGTAAAAGTAAATATTTATAATTTTCACATTTACTACTTAGTTTAAAGAAATAGAAAAAAAGCAATGCCGTTAACAATACTATTGCTAGAAAACCTAACAAAATTAAATGCTGATTAAAGAAAATATAGTTCCAACTGACATTTAAAACAAACTGAATAAAATAAATAAGGGTTAGTTTGAATGTGTAATTTTTTATAAAAAGGATTCCTAAATAAAAAGAAAAACAAACCATTATTGTTGTCCATGCAACGCCAAAAACCCAACCTGGAGGACTCCAAGGAGCTTTGTTTAAGCCCGCATACCATTCAGAAGTTGGTCCATTATTCATTAACCAACTACCGATTGCCAATCCACCAAAGTTGATTAGTAAAAATAAAACAGTAAGCTTTACTTGTTTCATCATTTTAAGTCTTAGTTTGTAAAGCTTCAATTTTCTTAAGAACATTATCAGCTTCTTGATATTTCTTATCGCTATCACTTCTATTGATTGATTGCAATTTAAATGCTTCTTCCATAAGTTTTTTATAGGTGTCTTGTAATTTATCGATGTCACTTTTCTTTTTGAATATACCAAACATAGCTTTATGATTTTATGTGTTTTGTGATTTTTGAACTCATAGGTTTTGTTATTGAAATATAATAATCTATTAGTTTTCCATCAGGAGAAATCAAATATTTTTGAAAGTTCCATTTTACTGAAGAACTTTTTTTATTATTCAGTTCTCTTGAGGTTAACCATGTATACAGTGGATGTTGATTTGTACCTTTTACATCTATTTTTTCTGTAATTAAAAAGGAAACTCCATAATTGACTTTGCAAAATTCTTCTATTTCCTCATTATTACCAGGTTCTTGTTTCCCAAACTGATTGCAAGGAACCCCGATAATTACTAGGTAATCTGAGTGTTTTTTGTGCATTTCTTCAAGTTCTTTATACTGTGGTGTAAAGCCACATTTAGATGCCACATTTACAAAAAGGATGTATTTTCCTTTAAAATTTGATAAAAGAATAGGACTATTTTGGAGACTATTAATCTCAATATTATAAAAATTCATTCTTTTTAGATTTAATTAAATTTTAAAAGTTACAATTCCACAGTCCAATTCAAAAATTTGACCTGAGATTGATTGCGCTTTTTCAGAGATTAAAAAAGTAGCCAGATCAGCGACTTCTTTTGGATCTAAATATTTTTTTAAAGGATGACGTTCTCTGATGTTTTCTATCATTCTCTCGTTGCGACGTAATTGTGAGGCCAATTCTGTGTCAGTCACAGTTGGTGCACTTGCATTAACACGAATTAGTGGAGCCAATTCTGCACCTAATGATTTGGTCACACCTTCTACAGCAGATTTTGCAGCAGCAATGCTTGCATGGAAAGGCATTCCTAATTTTGCAGCCACAGTACTAAAGAGTAGAATCGAAGGTTTATTTCCTTTTTTGAGAGCAGGTAAATAATGTTGAATTGCTTTGACAGCACCAATAACGTTTATTTCAAAGTCATTTCTGAAATCTTCTAGTTTTAGTCGTGATATTGGCTT
>JAQWIO010000071.1 GCA_029248845.1 Polaribacter sp.
TTTCTCAGTTAAATTCTTATGCATCAGAAAAAGAAGCAAAGAAATTTATCAATAAAATGGTAAAACCTGATTATGATTGGTCTCAACAAGAAGAATTAGAAGCACGTTTTTTAGAAATTGTTCAACGTAAATTTGTTTAAAAAACAGACTATTGAAGCCAATTTTAATTCACACTCATTTTCATAAACGTAGAACTGGAATTACCAGAAGTATAGAAAATGTTTTGCCTTTTTTTAATGAAAAATTTGAAACCTATATCTATGGATATAATGTAAAAGGAAAAAAAATTTCTTTACCTAGATTAAAAACTCTACTATTTTCAAATAGAGAGGTTGTTGTTCATTGTCATAGAAATAACGAAATGATGAGAATGCTTTTCTATCGTTTTTTAGGAGCAAAATTTACATTTGTTGCCACTCGTCATGCAGAAACAGATCCGTCTAAATTTACCAAACTTTTACTTAAAAAAGCAGACAAAGTTATTACACTCATAAAAAGTATGAGTAAAAATTTAGGAATTCCAAACGCTATTGTTGGTCATGGTGTGGACGTTGATCTATTCATTCCAAAGCAAGATGTTAGACGAGGTAATATTGAGCAAGAAAATATTATTTTATGTGCTGGAAGAGTTCGAAAAGCAAAAGGGCAACTTGTTTTATTAGAGTCTGCAAAGGTTTTAAAACACCATAAAAATTGGGCTTTGGTAATTGTAGGAAAGGTTGACAAACCAACTTTTTTAGAAGAGTTAGCCTCAATTGCTAAAAAACATGAAATAGAAAATCAAGTCTATTTTATTGATGAAACGAAAGACATTATTTCTTATTATCAAGCATCAAAACTTGTAGTAATACCTAGTTACTCTGAAGGGTTTTCTTTGGTAACTGCAGAAGCAATGTCTTGTGGTTGTTCTGTAATTGCTACAAAAAACGTTGGGGTTCATTCTTCGTTAATAACCCATTCTAAAAATGGATATTTAGTTGACGTTGGAAATGTTTCTGAATTAGAAACTCTTTTATTAAAAGTGATTACAAATGAAATTCCACATTTAGGAAAAAATGCAAGAGAAGAAATTGTTGAAAATTGGAGTGCAGAAAAAGAAGCAAATCATCTTATGGAACTATATCAAAAATAAATAAATGAAGAAAATTGTTTTTTTAATAGTTTCTGTCTTTTTTTTAGGAAGTTGTAAATCAACCCACCAAACACAAGATTTTTTAATAACAAATATTCCAAGAGAACCAAACTACAATAACGAAAAAAATTGGGCTGTTTTACCAAACACCTATTCAAATGAATTAAAACAGTTTTCATCCAAAGAAATAGATACTTTAAAAGCAGATGTTTTTTATGTCTACCCTACTTTAAATACAGAGAAAGAGGATCTTCGATGGAACGTACCCATAGAAGATGAAAAACAAAAAAATAAAGTATTAAATAAAGCAGTACTCTTTCAAGCGTCTGCATTTATAGCATCTGCTAAGTTATATGTACCCTATTACAGACAAGCTCACATTAGATCTTATAAAATGTTAGAGAATGGTGGTAAAAAAGCTCTTTTATTAGCCTATTCTGATGTTAAAAACGCATTTGAAGTATACTTAAAAAAATACAATAAAGGCAGGCCTATTATTATTGCAAGTCACAGTCAGGGCTCAACTCATACCAAGTTTTTGCTAAGAGATTTTTTTGATAATAAACCTTTACAAGAGAAATTAATTGCTGCTTATATTGTGGGTACAGTTATAAAGCCGGATTTGTATAAAACCCTAAAACCGATGACAACTCCAAATGAAATTGGAGGGCTTGTAGGTTGGAATACTTTTAAAAAAGGAGCATATCCGAAGAAAAAAGACTTTTTTAAAGGCAGTGTAACCACAAATCCAATTACTTGGAATCGTCAAAAATATACCGTTCTGGAGCAGCACAAAGGATTTTTATATTCTGATAAAAAACTATACAAAAAAGCCTTAAAAATTGAAGTTATAGATGGCTTAATTTGGGCTACAAATCCGAAGTTTCCGATGCGTTTTTTTATGTCTTTTATGCAGAATTATCATGTAGGAGATATTAATCTTTTCTGGCAAGACATTCGAGAAAATTCAGTTTTGAGAACAAAAACTTGGTTAGAACAAACTAATTAATTGTAGCTTTTAGTTTCTCAATTACTTTTTTACTATTTCCAATAAAAATATCGTCATCAATAATAAAAACTGGTCGTTTTAAAAATGTATATTCATTTAAAATAAACTGTCTGTAATCAGCCTCAGATAAAGTCTGGTTTTTCAAATCCATCTTTTTATATAATTTTGCACGCTTGTTAAACAGTGCTTCATAACTACCAGAAAGCTTATACATTTCCTCTAATTGAGAATGACTAATAGTTGTTGCTTTTATTTCTTGACGCTCGAAGCCATCAGTATTTACCTCTTTTAAAATTCTTTTGCAGGTATCACAAGTTTGTAGAAAATAGACTTTCTTCATTAGTATTTATAGTATTATATTTACACTTCAAAATTAAACATAAAAATGAAGATACAATTCGATGTTTTAAGAAAATCACGTTTGTTAACTTTAAAAGAATT
>JAQWIO010000142.1 GCA_029248845.1 Polaribacter sp.
ATACTGTTTTTGAAAATCAACAGGTATATAGATTTGGAATGGTTGGTGCAAGAAGTGTTTTAGGAACAGTTAATTTTGAAGAAAGTAAATCTTCAGGTTTTGAGATAGATACAAAGTTACGAGTATCTAAACATTTAGACATACTGGGTGGTGCTTCATTTATTGATACAGAAATAACCAAAGCCTTTGAAGCATCTGCAATTGGTAATAAAATTCCTTTTGCTCCACAAAGCAGTTATTATATAGGAGTGTTTACGAACTTCAAAACCGGTGAAAACTCAAAAATATCTGCAAATATTAATATTGAAAACAAAGGAAAAAAATATTGGTTTGCTGATGATTATGGAACAGATCAGGAAAATGTATTTCAAAATCCATTTACACTAGTAAATACAAAAATGATTTATGAAGTTAAAGACTTTAGTATTGGTGTTTGGGGAAGAAATATCTTCAATACAAAATACAATCAAGAATGGTGGCCGTTTGGGGTGTTTGATGATGACCCAACTGGAGGTCCTATTGGAGACATCAGAACACCAAGTCAACCAGTATCTTATGGTATTGATTTGACTTATAAATTTTAAATTTAGTATTTAAAATAGTGATTTGATTTATATCTTATATGAATCAAATTATCTTCAGAGTTAATTATTTAATATTAGCCGTTATAATTATTCTTTTAGCGGCTTTTTAATCTAGAAACATAAAAATATATACTATGAGAGTTGCCACAGATATTGGTGGAACTTTTACAGATCTTGTGTGTCTTGAATTTGATAAAAATACAGGAAAACCCATAGGTGTAAAAGTAGCTAAATCAGATACTACGCCTGCTAATTTTGAGCAGGGAATCTTAAATACCATTAAAAAAGGGACTATTAATTTGCAAGAAGTAGATTTTTTTGCACATGGAACAACCGTTGTGATAAATGCCCTAACAGAACATAAAGGCGCGAAAACAGCTTTAATAACTACCAGGGGCTTTAGAGATGTTTTAGAGATTGCAAGGTGTAATAGACCAGATCTTTTCAATTTTAATTTTGTAAAACAAGCTCCTTTTGTACCCAGATATTTACGTTTTGAAGTAGATGAAAGAATGAGTTATAAAGGGGAGGTTTTGATGGAATTAGATATGAAATCATTAGAAAAGATCCTAAAAAAATGTAAAGAAGAGAATGTAAAGGCAATTGCCATTTGCTTATTACATGCTTATAAAAATCCAACGCATGAAATTCAACTAAAAAAGAGGTTATTAGAGTCTAATATTTCGGTAGAAGTAATTGCCTCTCATGAAGTAACAAGGGAATGGAGGGAATATGAACGAACAAGTTCTACAGTTTTATCGGGATATGTTTTGCCTATTGCAAAAAAATATTTAAATAATTTAGAGAATAACCTCAAAGAAAAGGGCTTAAAAAATACCCCCTACATTATGCAATCAAATGGTGGTATCACAACTATTAATGATGTAAAAACCAATCCTATAACCATGGTAGAATCGGGACCAGCTAGTGGTGTATTCGGAGCAATTGCATTGGGGAAACTAATTGGTAAAAACGATTTAATCGTTTTAGATATTGGGGGTACCACCGCAAAATGTGCATTGGTAGAAAATGGTCAGGTAAAAATAACTACGAATTATAAAATTGAACATTCAAGAACACAAGCAGGATATCCAATTCAAACTCCAGTGATAGATATTGTTGAGATAGGGAATGGGGGAGGAAGTATTGCTTGGTTAGATCAAGGAGGCAAAATGCATGTAGGACCCAAAAGTGCAGGTGCAATGCCAGGACCTGCTGCCTATGGAAGAGGGGGTAAAAACCTTACCACAACAGATGCAAATATTCTTACTGGTAGAATTCATCCAGATTATTTTTTAGGAGGTGATTTACAGCCAGATTATCAAAGTATTGAAAAAGCTGCAAAACCACTGTGTAAGCTATTAAAAGGAGAGAAGGTAGACGTTGCTAAAGGAATTCTAAGAATTGCAAATGCAAATATGATCAATGCTTTAAAATTGATTTCTGTCAATAAAGGCTATGATCCAAGAGATTTTACGATGGTAGTTATTGGTGGTGGAGGTGCAATGCATGGTGCCGATTTAGCAAGAGAGTTACAAGTGTCAGAACTTATAGTTCCCCCACATGCTGGGGTATTCTCAGCATTTGGTATGTTGATGTCAGATATTAGGAGAGATTATATAAGAACAAATGTATTATCGCTTGCAGAAAATCAAAAAAATGCCATCGTTACTACTTTTAACGAAATTAAAGAAGAAGCAATCTCAAATTTTGAAGCCGATAATACTCCTTCTGAAAAAGTGAAATTTACCTATTATGTAGATTTACGTTATGCTGGCCAAGAGCATTATGTGAAAGTTTTATTAGATCGTTTTTCTGAAGAGACTTCTTTAGAAGAGATCATCAAACACTTTCATCAAGAACATAAAAAACAGTACTCATTTGCATTGGATGCAGTGGTAGAACTAGTGAATTTTCATTTGGTTGCAGAAGTCGCTGTTGATAAACCAGATTTCCCTAAGATGTTTATTACAAACAAAAGAGTTGAAGATGCTATTTTTGACAGAAAAGCAGTCGATTTTGACGATTTAGGAGTGCATACAACTCCTTTTTATCACAGAGATTTATTGGAACCTAACATGACCTTTAAAGGTCCTGCTATAATTGCCGAAAAAGCAACTACAACGGTGGTTACCCCTTTGCATACAGTATACATAGATCTTTATGGTAATTTAATTTTAAGAATCGATAACTAACTATCAGTATGGAAAAATTTACATTAGAAATAATTCAAGATGCATTGGTTGCTGCAGGTGATGAAATGTTTAAAACTCTAGAGCGAACAAGTATGAGCCCAATCATCTATGAATCGTTAGATTATGCTGTAGGAATTACAGATTCTAAAGGAGAGTTATTAGCTCAAGGAAATGGAGTCACTGCTTTTTTAGCAGCATTAGATTCAGTAGTTAAAGCTACTTTAGAAAAATTTAACAAAAAAAATCCATTAAAGGAAGGTGATATTATTATTGCGAATACCCCATATGCCGGTGGAGGAACCCATTTGTCTGATGTTTCTGTGATTTACCCTGTTTTTTATAAGAACGAAGTAGTTGCTTTTACAGTAAATAAAGCACACTGGACAGAATTAGGAGGTACCTTTCCTGGATCTGTCTCCACGGTTGCTACTGAAATTTATCAGGAGGGGCTTCATTTTCCATTTATTAAAGTGAAATCAGAAGGGATCTTAAACGATTCAATTATAGATGTCATTAAAGGTAATGTGCGACTTCCAGAGAGTACTTTAGGCGATTTATTTGCGGGAATTGCAGCTGCAGAAGTTGGTGCAAAACGTGTGATTTCTATCATAGAAAAATATGGATTAGCTACTTATAAAAAAGCAAAAAATGATTTTCTTGATTACGGAGAGCGTATGTGTATTGAAGCCCTAAAAGAAATTCCCAACGGAATTTATAAAGGTAAAACAACCATAGAAGATAATGGTTTTGGTGAAGGGCCTTTTCCTATTAAAGCAAAAATAACGGTAACAGACACTGAATTTATAGCAGATTTTAATGGTTCTCACCCTCAAGTAAAAGGAGCAACAAACCTCTCTTTTAGCGGATTAGTTACGGGTTGTAGAAGTTTGTTTAAAGCCATTACAACCCCACAAATGGATGCTAACGGAGGTTCGTTTAGACCCATGAAAGTGCTCTGCGAACCTGGAACGATTGTCAGTGCAGAAGCACCTTCGGCAGTCTCGGTATACTATGAAGTATTGGTAACTTCGATTGATTTAGTTTGGAAAATTTTAGCACCTTTAATACCAGATAAATTGCCTGCAGGACATATGCGTTCAATTTGTGCAACTTTTATTTCGGGAATTCATCCAGATACAAAGCAATTTTATATTCAAGCAGAACCCCTTGCAGGCGGATGGGGGGCCTCTGCAAAACATGATGGTAACAGGGGACAATTATCTTGTGGAAGTGGTGAGTCTTATAACATTCCTATCGAAATAAGAGAAATGCGCTATGGCATCCAAGTAGAACAATATACTTTTCATAACGAAGGAGGAGGTTATGGTGAATTTCAAGGAGGAAATGGACAGTATATAGATTATAAAATTGTATCTGAGGGAGCCTATGTAACCGCTGCTTTCCTCGGAGAAAAAACAAAAACTTGGGGGATGAATGGCGGTCATGACGGATCTTACAATTATTTTATGATTATCAAAAAAGATGGCACCAAACAAAGGTACAGTCTTGGTACGAACATCTTTTTAGAAAAAGGAGATGTAGTACGCTGTGTAACTGCAACAGGTGGGGGATATGGGAATCCAAGTAATAGATCTGAAGAACATGTTTTATTGGATGTAAAAAATGAATATATCACCAAAGAGGAAGCGAAAGAATTTTATAATGTAGGATAGGAGTGAAGCAATAATTCACTTATTCACGTTCAATTAATTTCACCTATGATCTTAGTTATTTTGACTAAAATACTAAATATCATGAGTTTTTAAATTTTAAAATAACCTCATAATTAACGAATGGAAATTAAAAAAATAACATATCCTTTACCCGGAGAACATTACAATAAGTCACTTTTTAACATTGATGATAATCAAGTAGATGTTCAATTTGGAACTGTTTTTTTACAAAAAGGAACTCGAATTCCTGAAAAAGGATTTACCAAACACCAGAGCCATGAAATTTCAATCATTTATGAAGGAAAAATTGAAATGTTGAACGAAGATGGTTCTGTTAAGGGGTATTTAACTTCTGGAGACGTCGTTTATATTCAAAAACTAGAGGCTCAAGCAGGAAATGTTATGGAAGATACATCACTAATTTATACACTAATTAATCACACACATGGAAAATAATTTAAATACAACCAAATGGTATAGTCTTGCTGGTATTTGGTTTGGCGGCATTGTAAGTGTACCTGCATTATTAATTGGAAGTACATTAATTGCTTCTCTAAGCTTTCATCTATCTCTTTGGGCAGGATTAATAGGTTTTGGTTTTGTAGTAATATTTATGTCATTATTAAGTGTTGCAGCGGTTAAAGAAAGAAAAGAAACAGTTTCTTTAGCAGCGAGTAGTTTTGGTGAAAATGGCGCAAAACTGATTGTTGGGTTGGTCATTGGTTTGTCTACTTTAGGTTGGTTTGGTATTCAAAGCAATATAGCGGGAGAGTCTTTTTCTAAAATAGTAACTGAAATGAATGGCCTAGAAATACCTGTTTGGATATCGTCTGTTTTTTGGGGAATTATAATGGTCATTACCGCTGTTTTTGGTTTTAAATATTTAAAACTACTCAATTATATAGCTGTTCCAGCAATAGTTGCATTGCTTGTTTATGGATTAATTATCACATTTAAAACACATCATTTTCAAGAAATACTAAACTTTACACCTAAAGAAAAAATGCCCTTGTTGCAGGCGATCGGTTTTACGATCGGATTTATATCGGTCGGAGGAGTAATTTCACCTGATTACAACCGATTTGCAGCCACAAAAAAAGATGCAATTTTAGGATCAATATTTGGTGTTATCCCTTCGGCATTATGTCTGTTAGCTATCGGTGCAATATTAGCGATTACACAAGGCACCTATGATATTGTGAAAATATTTTCATCATTAGGTTTTCCATTTTTAGCCATGTCGATACTTATTTTAGCTACATGGACTTCAAATGTGATAAACATATATTCCTCAGGGTTGGCATTCAACAATCTTTTGAATAAGGGAGATAAAAATCGTTCAAAAACAACCTTGGTTGTAGGTTTGTTTGGAATCTTATTAGCTGCTTTAGGAGTATTATCCCATTTTATGAGTTTTATTTCGCTTTTAACAATTACTATTACACCAATTGCAGGTGTTATGATTTCAGATTATTTTATTTCTAATACATACAAGGAAGATACTCTAAAATTTAATTGGATAGGAATTTTTTCATGGATTTCAGGCGTTCTTTTAATGGTAAGTATGACCTCTGAAATAAAAAATATTATAGGAATTATTGGTGCAGCTATCGTATACTATCTGCTTCAAAAGATACATCATGTAATCGATGAAAAAAATTAACATCAAAGAGATATCGAATACTTTGCAATGGTTCTATTGTTTTGGGAACAGGTGGTGGTGGAGATCCTTATATCGAGAAATTATTTGAAAAAGAAGTCATGAAAAAATATCTATTCCTTTAGCAAATTTTCCAGGTGCAGTATGATTAAAATTGAAGCTTAGTAGAGATTTTATGAGTTAATGTTCTGAATCCTTGCAATTGTCAACCCGAAAATATTAATTGTTTTTATACAATGCCAATTGTTTTTTCATTATCGGTCTGAATAAAAACGGAAAATAAGACAATGCAAGCATTGCAGGGTATCCATAGGGTAAATTTGGACTGTTTTTTTTCGACTCTAATAAATGGTAGGGTTTTGCCCCCATATGATGATGGTCTGAATGTCTTGTAAGTTCAAAGAGCAATACTCTTCCTATCATATGATCAGAATTCCAGGAATGTTTTGGTTGAACGCGCTCATATCTTCCATTCTCTTTCATTTTTCTCCGTAATCCATAATGTGCAAAATAATTTTGTGCTTCTAATATAGAAATACCATGAACAGATGAAATAAAGTAGAGTACCATCACATAAATGCCAAAAAAATAATAAATTCCTAAAAGAAAAAGCATTGGGAATAGTGTATACAAAATCATAGGATTAAAGAGTGTATTTTTCCCTTCAGCTTTTAAGCGTTGTGCCTCTAGCTTCCAGGTTTTAAAATAGCCACCTATTTGAGATCGGAATGCAAAAAAATAAAAAATGTCCCCTTCTTTTGCCGAGGTAAAATCTTCTGGGGTACCAACATCTCTATGATGTCCTCCGTTATGATAAGGGATAAAATGATTTTGAAGAGCAGTTAAGAGCATTGTATGAGCTAAGATTCTCTTTACGAAATCATCTGTTTTGTGACCTAATTCATGACCGATATTAATTCCGTTTACGCCAAGAATTGTTCCCATCATTAAAACACAAGCTATCAAATCTGAAAAAGGTAATGCTGTATTCGAAACAGTAATTAAAAACAGATAAATAACGAAAAAGTGGATTGGTACAGAAAGATAGAGTACGAAATCAAAAAAAAAATCTCTCTTTGCTAATTCTTTTTCAACTTTGTTTAAATTATAAGTGTCTTTTGGAAGAAATTGTTCTAAAACAGGAACAAAAATATATAAAGTAAATAACCCAATAAAAGCAAAAATACCGGTGGTATTAAATGTTAGGATCCCTAAAAGTGGGATAATAAAAGCGGCAAAGTATTTGAATTTTGTCATGAATAAGAAATTTAAACAACATAAACCTAAATGAATTTTCTCTACTAAGTTAAGTGAAATTTTTGACTTACTACTGGTTAGAATATAAATTGATATTACTTGTTTGTAAATTTTTTAAACACCCAATATAAATGATTGTAGTCATTTTATGATTTTTTAGAATATTTTCATAGGTATCACTGTATAAATATTTTACGAATCAAGTTTTTATAACGATACTTCTTAAATAATTATTAATGCAACAAGGTTGCATTAATAATTATTTTATTTACATTTGCAATATAGTTGTATGAACAGCAATAGATACTAAAAGGCTATTGTTATTGTATTGTAGAAACAATAAATCTTGTGTAAATGAAAGATAAAGAACAAATTCAAATAACAGGAGACAATCATTTTTCAACAAGTATAAAAACTCCTTTAAGAGCAGATGCTTTTGATAAATCTGATGATGAAAAAATAAAAAATATATCTCTTCATTTTCAAAAGATTATGGAAGAAATCGGTTTGGATTTAACTGATGATAGCTTATCAGGTACTCCTTATCGCGTTGCAAAAATGTATGTAAAGGAGCTCTTTTACGGATTGAATCCAGTCAATAAACCAACACTTTCCACATTTGAAAATAAGTACGGTTATAAAAAGATGTTGGTGGAACAAAATATCACTATTGATTCTGCATGCGAGCATCATTTTCTTCCTATAATCGGTCATGCTGATGTAGCATATATTCCAAAAGATAAGGTTATTGGTCTGTCAAAAATTAATCGCTTAGTAGATTATTACGCTCGTCGTCCTCAGGTTCAAGAGCGATTGGTACTTCAAATATTGAATGATTTACAACATGTTTTGGGCACAAAAGATGTCATAGTTTCAGTAACTGCTAAACACCTTTGTGTTTCCTCAAGAGGAATAAAAGACCAAAGCAGCTATACTACAACTATAGAATACGGAGGATGTTTTTCTGAAACTGCCATACGAAATGATTTTTTTAAAATTATAAAAAAATAGAACAACTAGAATTACAACTGACTAATTTACCAAATGAATCCATTAAAATTAGGGAGTAAAATTTGTCGTAAAAGATCAAGAAACCTTCACTAATAGACATTCCA
>JAQWIO010000144.1 GCA_029248845.1 Polaribacter sp.
CAAGATCGAAGGTTTTTAGTTTGCTATTTACTACTCTATTTATAATTTCTTCTGCCATTTCTTTAGTCGATAATAATTTATTTAAAGCATTCCTAATTCAAGCTTTGCTTCTTCACTCATCATTTCTTGTGTCCATGTTGGATCAAAAGTAATTTCTACTTCACAATTTTCTATTTCTTTCAAGGTTTTTACTTTATCCTCAATTTCTACAGGCAAACTTTCTGCAACTGGGCAATTTGGAGATGTTAACGTCATCAATATTTTCGCATTATTTTCTTCTGATACAAAAACATCATAAATTAAACCTAATTCATATATATCTACCGGTATTTCTGGATCGTAAATTGTTTTTAATACACTTACAATTTTATCTCCTATTTCTTCTAATTCTTTATCCGTCATCTTTTTAAAATCTTAATTTGCTAATCTTGTTTGCTGTACAATTGCATACATTTTTATTTGTTTTATCATAGAAACCAAACCGTTTGCTCTTGTAGGAGATAAGTGTTCTTTTAACCCCACTTCATCTATAAAACTAGTTTCTGCAGTTAAAATATCTCCAGGTTTCTGTCCAGAATAAACACGCAATAAAAGGGCTGCAATTCCTTTTGTAAGGATCGCGTCGCTATCAGCAGAGAATTTAATCGTATCGTTTTCTAATTCTGAATACAACCAAACTTTAGACTGACATCCTTTAATTAGATTTTCATCTAATTTAAACTGGTCATCAATTATTGGCAACGATTTTCCTAGCTCTATTAAATATTCGTATCGATCCATCCAATCATCAAACATAGAAAACTCATCAATAATTTCTTCTTGTATTTCTTTGATAGTCATTTTTTAAACTTATTTTTGCGGTTGTAAACTCCTTTTTTAAAAGGTAAAAATACGATAAAAAGCATTAAAATCGCTTGTTAAAGATAAAGTAAACAGATTATTAATTTAGTTAAACGTCATGGTTACATATTGTTTAACCTATTTAAACACCTTCTGACAAGGAAGGTTAGAATGATATATGAGCAAATTATTAGTAATTGGCACTGTTGCATTTGATGCCATTGAAACTCCTTTTGGTAAAACAGACAAAATACTAGGTGGTTCTGGGACTTTTGTGGGTCTGGCCGCAAGTCAATTTGAAGTAAAAACAGGTGTTGTTTCTGTTGTCGGTGGAGATTTTCCTGCGTCTTATTTAGAGATGATGAATTCTAAAGGCATAAATACTGAGGGAGTCGAAATTGTAAAAGAAGGAAAAACTTTTTTCTGGAGTGGTAAATATCACAATGACATGAACTCAAGAGATACATTAATTACAGAATTAAATGTATTAGAAACCTTTGCACCGGTAGTTCCTGAAAATTTTAAAGATGCTGCAATTGTAATGTTAGGAAACTTACATCCACAAACACAAGCATCTGTTCTAGATCAAATGACAAAAAAACCTAAGTTAGTCGTTTTAGACACGATGAACTTTTGGATGGATATTGCTTTAGACGATTTACATTCTATTTTAAAAAGAGTCGATGTAATTACCATTAATGATGAAGAAGCTCGTCAGTTATCTGGAGAATATTCTCTAGTAAATGCCGCTAAAAAAATTCATGAAATGGGACCGAAATATGTAGTTATTAAAAAAGGAGAACATGGAGCCCTGTTGTTTAATAATGGAAAAATGTTTTATGCCCCAGCTTTGCCATTGGCTGAAGTTTTTGACCCAACGGGTGCTGGAGATACATTTGCCGGTGGTTTTTGTGGATATTTAGCAAAAACAGAAAATCTTTCTTTTGAAAACATGAAGAATGCTATCATTTATGGTTCCAATTTAGCTTCGTTTTGCGTAGAGAAATTTGGAACAGAGCGCATGCAGGAGTTATCATCAAAGGATGTTAAAACTCGTTTAAAAGCTTTTAAAGATTTAACGCAATTTGATATAAAAATATCTTAATTTTAGTCCGCAGTTTTTTTCTGTGGATTTTTTATTTAAAAAAAACAAATACCAATGAGTGATGCTATTAAGCACGAATGTGGAATTGCATTAGTACGATTAAAAAAACCTTTACAATTTTACAAAGACAAATACGGTTCTGCGTTTTATGGAATTAACAAAATGTATTTGTTAATGGAAAAACAGCACAATCGTGGCCAAGATGGAGCTGGTTTTGCTAGCGTAAAGTTTAATGTAGAACCAGGAACAAGGTATGTTAGTAGAGTTCGTTCTAACAAGTCTCAACCAATACAAGATATTTTTGGACAAATAAACGATCGTCTAAATGGAGTTTTAGAACAAAATCCTGACAAAAAAGAAGATGTTGCTTGGCAAGAAGAAAACATGCCATACATCGGGAATTTGTTTCTTGGACACGTCCGATACGGTACTTTTGGGAAAAATAGTATAGAAAGTGTACATCCCTTTTTACGTCAAAGCAATTGGAAACACAAAAATTTAATTGTAGCTGGAAATTTTAACATGACCAATTCTAAACAAATGTTAGAAGAACTGGTAGAATTAGGTCAGCATCCAAAAGAGTTTACAGACACTGTAACTGTAATGGAAAAAATTGGCCATTTTTTAGAAGACGAAGTGTCTAAATTATATCAAAAAGCAAAGAAAAAAGGATTTAATAAAAAAAATGCTTCTCCTTTTATCGAAGAAAATTTAAGTCTTAAAAAAGTATTAAAAAGATCTTCTAAAAACTGGGATGGAGGTTATGCTATGGCCGGTTTGGTTGGTCATGGAGATGCTTTTGTTTTGAGAGATCCTAATGGAATTAGACCTACTTACTTTTATGAAGATGAAGAGGTTGTTGTAGTAGCATCAGAAAGACCTGTTATTCAAACAGTTTTTAATGTAAAAATTGATGATGTTAAAGAATTAGAAAGAGGTCATGCATTGATCATCAAAAAAAATGGAAAAACATCTATAAAGCTAGTCAATAAACCTAAAGAGAAATTAGCTTGTTCTTTTGAGCGTATTTATTTTTCTAGAGGAAGTGATGCCGCCATTTACGAAGAACGTAAAAATCTTGGGAAATTTGTTTTTCCCAAAGTTTTAAACTCTATTAATAGTGATATTTCAAATACCGTTTTTTCGTTCATTCCAAATACAGCAGAAACCTCTTTTTATGGGATGACTGAAGCTGCTGAGGATCTATTAAATCAACAAAAAACTGCAAAAATTTTAGCCGGAGGAAAAAGTTTATCTTCAGAGAAAGTTACCGAAATTTTATCTGAAAGACCACGTTTTGAAAAAATAGCTATTAAAGACGCAAAATTAAGAACCTTTATTGCTGATGATAGTAGTAGAGATGACTTAGTTGAGCATGTTTATGATATTACCTATGGTGTTGTAAAACCAACCGACAATCTTGTTATTATTGACGATAGTATTGTTAGAGGAACCACTCTAAAGAAAAGTATTATTAGAATATTAGACAGGCTGAATCCTAAAAAAATAGTCGTGGTATCTTCTGCTCCTCAAATTCGTTACCCAGATTGCTACGGAATAGATATGGCTAAAATCGATGCATTTATTGCTTTTAAAGCAGCATTGGCCTTATTAAAGGATACAAATCAATATCATATTGTTGATGATGTTTATAAAAAATGTAAAGAACAACAATCAAAAATGGATGTTGAAATTGTAAACTATGTAAAAGAAATATATAAGCCTTTTAGCGCTGAAGAGATCTCTATGAAAATTGCAGAAATGTTAAAAACAAAAGACATTAAAGCAGAAGTAGAAGTCATTTATCAATCTACAGAAGGCTTGCACAAAGCTTGTCCCGAAAACCTTGGCGACTGGTACTTTACTGGAAACTACCCAACAGCTGGAGGTCTTAGAGTTGTAAATCAATCTTTTATAAATTTCTACGAAAAAAACAGCAAAAGAGCATACTAAATCTCCCACAAAATTGAAATAACGCAGATTAAAATACGTCTTTCGACGTATTTTTTTTGAATAGCAACTATTCTTTAAAAAAGTTAAAAATGACTTTTTAGATTTTAAATTAACTTAATTAGATTCCTTTAAACATTTATTTAATACCTACTCTTTTTATTCAGAATCTGAATAATTTTCATTGCTAAAATCTTTTACCACCTTAGTAATAACTGCATCAATTCTATCTTTATTGATATCATATTTAAGACTTAAACCTTTCTTCTCTGGAAATTGCTCTATAGTAACGGTTGTTGACGGAAATGCAAAATCAACACCCAATTCTTTTGCTAATTTTACAATAGCAATGTGTAATCTGTGCTTTGATGATTGCTCTATACCCCAGGCCAAACTTTTAAAGTATACATTTACCATGACCAACAAGGCAGAGTCCCCAAAACCTGTAAACTCAACATTAAAGGAATCTGATCGAGTTTCTGGATGTGCTATTATAATTTCTCGAACTCCTTTTACAAATGCTTCAATTAATTCTGGTGGCGTATCATAACGCAAGCCTAAATTAGTATTGTAACGTCTAAACAAACGCAAGCCTTTATTATTAATAACAATTTCAGACAATTTACTATTAGGGATTTGGTATACTGATGTATCTGCAGCACGAACG
Organism: Polaribacter sp.; assembly: GCA_029248845.1. Classification (GTDB taxonomy): domain Bacteria; phylum Bacteroidota; class Bacteroidia; order Flavobacteriales; family Flavobacteriaceae; genus Polaribacter. The sequence continues at coordinate 4,563 of JAQWIO010000144.1, forward strand.
CTTGTAGACCTAAAACCAACTTTTTCAACGGTCCCAACAACTTCTCCAGCCTCAATCCAATCTTTTATATGAAAGGGTTTATCAAGAAAAATCATGATCGTTCCTATTAAGTTTCTTACAGTATCCTGAGACGCCAATGCAACAGCCAAACCTCCAATTGTTGCACCTGCTAGCATGGTGGTTGCATCTACTCCAAATAAAATTAACAATCTAAAAACACCAATTACTATAACTAACCCAGTAAAAAAACTGTTTAAGATAGGCACTAATTGGTCATCTAATTTACCATGAGATTTTTCTGCAAACTCCCCATAAATAAACATAACAACTTGAACTAATTTTAAAAATACGTATATCCAAAATATAGTTTTAGCAATATTTAAACCTAAAAATATCCATGTATTAATCTCTAATCCAAATTGAAGGGATGGAGCAATTTTATCTGCAAAAGCAACACTAACTAATAAACTGATTGGGTGTGCCAGTTTTTTAAGCACCTTATTGACTTCTAAATTTGTATTTTTTGTTATTTGATGTTGAATTCTTCTTAGGATAAAAAACGCAATTCTTTTAACGATTAGAAAGATCAAATATCCTAAAACTATCATTATTAAGAAACCGATAAACTGCCATAATTCTATCCCTATCATTTTTTTATGCCCCGAAACTGGAATTATATTTTGTATTTTTTCAACATACCAAGGATAAACTTCTTTATATAAACTTTCTATCTTCACAACAGTTTCTGATGAAAAATACCAATTTTCTCCTGTTTTTTCTAAATAAATATCGGGCATTCTTTGAGGAAATAAAACATATTTAAAATAGGAAGAATATCCTATAGAATCTTTATAGTTTGGGTTTGTTGGGATCTTATTGACATCAACATATAGCCCCTTACCATCGAGAACTTGTTTGATTTTAATTGCTTTTTTAATTGCCGCAATTTCAGAAAGTCCTAAAATTGTTTTGGCCGCTTTTTTAGGTTCATAAGAATCTGCTTGTAAAAAATACAAATGCGTATAAACTGTTGCATGCGGATTGCTCAAATCTACACGAGTGCTGTCTTGAGCAATGCTAAACATTGGCAGGAAAAAGAGTAACCACAGAAAATTTTTCATATTTACTTTGTTAAAATGTGTGAAACAAAAAACAAATTTAAACTTTTTCTATTTTCTAGGTCAAAATAAGGGTAACTAATAATTTAAAAATAAAAAATAGACGAACTGAAGAACATAAAAACTGGGCAAAATAAGAGAAAGAAATGAACCTTTTAATTGATTCCTTAAATTGTAAAAACTTCATTTTATTTTTAATACTTATTTGCGTTAGGGATTGAAGTGACATCCTTTTTTGAGGAATGAAAAAAAGATCTAACAGAAAGCCCGACCTTGTGTAACGCCCAACTTCTATTCTTTATACCAACTAGAATAATTTACATAATTATCAGCAATTCTATGTATTTCTCCTGCGATGAGTTCTTGCGAAATATCCTTTACTTTTTTGGCTGGTACCCCAGCATAAATAGACCCACTAGCAACGTGCGTGTTTTTAGTAACAACTGCCCCTGCTGCTATGATTGTGTTAGATTCTATAACGCAATCGTCCATAATTATACTTCCCATACCTATTAAAACATTATCGTGAATAGTACACCCATGAACCAATGCGTTATGACCTATTGAGACATTATTCCCAATATTTGTAGGTGATTTTTGATAAGTGGCATGGATTACTGCACCATCTTGAATATTGTCTTTATTGCCTATTTTTATGTAATGAACATCTCCCCGAATGACAGCATTAAACCAAATACTACACTCTTTTCCGAGTGAAACTTCACCAACAATTGTAGCATTATCAGCAACATAACAGTCCTCTGGTATTTGAGGATGTTTTCCGTTTACAGATTTAATTATTTGCATTTTGATTGATTTATTTCTTTAGGTTTTCTATCTTCTATAAACTACCTTAACAAAATGATATAAATCCTTTTTAAGATACTGAAATATACTTTTCAATTGTGAAATAGATAATTAGATTTTATTTTCTGAATTTGAATAGAGGTAGTAATAATGATAATTTAAAAATTTAATTGAAATAAGTACCCGTTTAAATTTATTTCAAGCTTTTATCTCACTCATACATCTATGCTCACCACCAAGCCTTCATTGCTTCTAACATTGAATACCGTCTCATCTTCAAAAATCAAATATTGACCTTTTATACCAACTAATTTACCTTTGAACGAGGGTGTTTTTTGTAAATTTAAACTTTTTGGTTTTTCCGGGTATTTTTTCACAGGAAAATTTAAATTAGTTTCAGAATTGTTTTCAATAAAATATTCTTTGGCCTCTTCAGGTATAAATTCTTTCAACTTTTCTCTCCACTCTAGCAAGCTAACATCATCAATATCATTCTTTAACATTTTGCGCCAATTGGTCTTATCGGCAACATGATTTTTTAGTGCAACTTCTGTTATTCCTGCCAAATACCGGTTAGGAACTTCTACAATTTCTATCGCTTCATGCGCTCCTTGATCAATCCAACGTGTTGGCACCTGGGTTTTTCTTGTTACGCCAACTTTTACATTACTAGAATTGGCTAAATACACAATATGTGGTTGTAATTGGACTGCTTTTTCATACACTAAATCTCTATCTTCTATTCCTAAATGGGCTTTACTTAATTCTGGTCTCATAATCCAATCACCAGCATTAGGCGTATCAAAAAAGCAAGATTTGCAAAAACCTTGTCTATATATTTGCTTTTCTAAATGGCAATTTAAACACTCATAGGAAACAAAATTGATTGTTATTTCTTTGTTTAATAACTGATTCATGTTTATAAAATCAGTCTTCATGTCTAAATAATACTGAATTTCTTTGGCATTTTCAGTCAGCATTTTTTTTAAGACCCCTTGATATTTCATAGAAATTATTTTACTATTTTTAGTTTTGGATTTAAAAGGTATCTTCGTTTTATAATCGAACTACACAAATTTACGAATTTCTATGGCGTTTCAAATTATCAATTCTATAATTTCTTGGTTTTTAAAGAAGCGAAAGCATCAAATTGAATTGTTTTTAAAATATCCTGAAGATGTTCAAGACGAGTTGCTTCTAAAATTAATAAACAAAGCTAAAAACACGGAGTTTGGTAAAGAAAAAGGGTTTTCATTTATCAAAAATTTCACTGATTTCTCATTAAATGTTCCTATTCAGAAGTACGAAACTTTCGAACCTTTGATAGAAAGATGTAGAAGAGGAGAACAAAATTTATTTTGGCCAACAGATATAAAGTGGTTTGCAAAATCTAGTGGAACTACAAATGCGAAGAGTAAATTCATTCCTGTTTCTGATGATGCTTTAGAGTATTGCCATATGAAAGCGGGTAAAGACATGTTGTGTTTGTATATTAACAACAATGAAAACACACAGCTTTTTACCGGTAAAAGTTTACGTTTAGGGGGAAGTTCAGATGTATATAAAGACAATAATTCCTATTTCGGTGACCTATCTGCAATTATCATAGAAAACATGCCTTTATGGGCAGATTTTAGTTCTGCACCAAGTCAAGAAGTAGCTTTAATGAGTGAATGGGAGACTAAAATGGAAGCCATAATTGATGAAACTATTAATGAGGATATTACCAGTTTAGTTGGCGTACCAAGCTGGATGTTGGTATTATTAAACAGGGTGTTAGAAAGAACCGGAAAGGAGAATATTTTGGAAGTCTGGCCAAATTTAGAAGTCTATTTTCACGGAGGTGTAAACTTCAACCCATATCGAGAACAATATAAAAGAATCATTCCAAAAAAAGACTTTCATTATTATGAAACTTATAACGCATCTGAAGGGTTTTTTGCTATTCAAGATAGAAATAACTCTAAAGAACTTTTATTAATGCTAGATTATGGAATTTTCTATGAGTTTATTCCTATGTCAGATTACAAAGGAGAGAGTTCGAAAACAATCACAATTTCAAAGGTAAAAAAGGACATAGATTATGCCTTAGTAATTACGACAAATGGTGGTTTGTGGCGGTATTTAATTGGAGACACCATAAGATTTACTTCCTTACATCCTTACAGAATAAAAATTACAGGGAGAACAAAGCATTATATTAATGTTTTTGGTGAAGAATTAAACATCGAGAATGTAGAAGACGCATTAAAAATTACTTGTGAGAAAACCAAAGCCATAGTAAAAGAATATACGGTTGGTCCAATCTTTATGAAAGGAAAAAAGAAAGGAGGCCATGAATGGATCATTGAATTTGAAGAGGAGCCGGAGAGCTTATCTTATTTTACAGAAATATTAGACAATTCTTTAAAAGCGATCAACTCTGATTATGAAGCAAAAAGATATAAGGACATGACCTTAATGCCCCCTAAAATTCACAAGGCAAAAAAAGGGCTTTTTTATGTGTGGTTAAAGAAAAAAAATAAATTAGGTGGCCAAAATAAAGTTCCAAGATTATCTAATTTAAGAGGTTTTATTGAGGAACTTTTAGAGCTTTAAAACTAAACTTTTCTTGCTACAACATAGTCAATCATGGTTAACAAAGCGTCTTTATATCTAGACTTAGGATAGTTTTCTAAAATAGCCATCGCTTTTTTCTTATAATCATTCATTTTAGAAATAGCATACTCAATTCCACCACTTTTTTTAACAAAAGTAATTACTTCTTTTACACGTTTTTTATCTCTATTGTATTTTTTTATCGAGTTTATTAGCCAAGACTTTTCTTTGGAAGAACAAGTATTTAAAGCGTAAATTAAAGGCAAAGTCATTTTTTGTTCTTTGATATCTATTCCTGTAGGTTTTCCAATTTGTCCATCATAATAATCAAACAAATCATCTTTAATTTGAAAAGCAATGCCTATATATTCTCCAAATTTTCGCATCTGCTGCACAGTATCTTTATTTGCGCCGACTGAAGCAGCACCAATACCACAACAAGCAGCAATTAAAGTGGCCGTTTTTTTTCGAATAATATCAAAATAAATATCTTCTGTAATATCTAATTTTCTTGCCTTTTCTATCTGAAGTAATTCGCCTTCGCTCATTTCACGAACTGCGATAGAAATTAGTTTTAGCAAATCAAAATCTTCATTATCTATTGATAACAATAAGCCTTTAGACAATAAAAAATCTCCAACTAGAACTGCAATTTTATTTTTCCAGAGTGCGTTTACAGAGAAAAACCCTCTTCTTCTATTACTGTCATCTACGACATCATCATGAACTAAAGTTGCCGTGTGAATTAACTCAACAACAGAAGCTCCTCTGTAAGTTCGTTCATCAAAACCACCATCAGAGACCATTTTTGCAACCAAAAAAACAAACATTGGTCGCATTTGCTTTCCTTTTCTCCGTACGATATAATAGGTGATTCTATTTAAAAGCGGAACTTTAGACAACATAAAATCTTTGAATTTCTCTTCAAAGAGTTCCATTTCTACTAATATGGGTTGTTTTATTTGCTCTACTAAATTCATTTGAATTTTGAATATTAAAATTAAGAAATAATTTTTTAAGATTTATTTGCCAATTGCCCGCAAGCGGCATCAATATCTTTCCCTCTACTTCTTCTTACATTTATCGTAATATCATTCATTTCTAAATTAGAAATATAATTATTTATTGAAGAGGAACTTGCTTGTTGAAACGCTCCATCATCAATAGGATTGTATTCTATTAAGTTCACTTTACAAGGAACTGCTTTACAAAAATCTACCAGTGCTTTTATATCTTCTTTCCTATCATTAATTCCATCCCAAACAATATATTCATATGTAATTGCTCGTTTCGTTTTTTCATACCAATATTCTAAAGATTCTCTCAAATCTTTTAATGGAAAATTAGTATTAAATGGCATTATTGAAGTTCTAACTTCATCAATTGCTGAATGTAAAGAAACAGCTAAATTAAATTTAACGTCTTCATCTGCCATCATTTTTATCATTTTTGGCACTCCAGATGTAGACACGGTTATTCTTTTTGATGACATTCCTAAACCTTCAGGAGATGTTATCATTTCTATAGATTTGATAACGTTTTTATAGTTCATCAATGGCTCTCCCATTCCCATAAAAACAATATTTGTTAATTTATGATTAAAATAGAACCTACTTTGCTTATCAATAACAACAACTTGATCGTAAATTTCATCAGGATTTAAATTACGCATCCTTTTTAAACGAGAAGTTGCACAAAATTTGCAATCTAAACTACACCCAACTTGACTTGAAACACAAGCTGTTGTTCTTTTCTCAGTAGGTATTAAGACAGATTCAACAATTAAACCATCGTGTAATCTTATGCCATTTTTTATCGTTCCATCATTACTTTTTTGCATTGAATCAACCTTAATATGATTGATTACAAAGTTTGATTCTAACATTTCTCTAGTTTCTTTCGAAATGTTAGTCATCGCCTCGAAAGAATGCAACGACTTACTCCAAAGCCATTCATAAACTTGATTCCCACGAAAGGCTTTATCTCCATTTTCTACAAAAAAATCACGTAATTGTTCTTTCGTTAACGCTCTTATGTCTTTCTTTTTTACTTCCATGTGTTACAAAAATACAAAACCTCACAAGAAACTTGCGAGGTTTGTAATATATCTAAATACCAGCGTTATATAATTAACATTGCATCTCCATAAGTAGAGAATCTATATTTTTCTTTTATAGCTACTTTATATGCTTCCATTATAAAGTCATAACCCCCAAATGCTGCTGCTTGCATTAATAAAGTAGATTTCGGTGTATGAAGATTTGTAATCATACAATTTGCAATACTAAACTCATAAGGAGGAAAAATAAATTTATTTGTCCACCCTTCAAACCCATTTAATTCCTGTTTCGAGGAAACTGAAGATTCTACCGTTCTCATTACTGTTGTACCAACAGAACATACTCTTCTTTTTTCAGCTTTTGCTTTGTTTATTTTACTTGCTGTAGCGTCTGAAATAGCAATTTGCTCAGAATCCATTTTATGCTTAGACAAGTCTTCTACTTCTACGGGACTAAATGTACCTAAACCAACATGCAAAGTAGTTTCTGCAAACTCGACTCCTTTTATCTCCAAACGTTTTATTAAATGTTTAGAAAAGTGCAAACCAGCACTAGGTGCTGCAACAGCGCCTTCATGCTTTGCATAAATAGTTTGATAACGTTCTTTATCTATATCTTCTACTTCTCTATTGATTGCCTTCGGTAATGGAGTTTGCCCTAGTTCTAGTAGTTTCGCTCTAAAAGCTTCGTAAGAGCCATCAAACAGGAAACGGAGCGTTCTTCCTCTGGAAGTTGTATTATCGATAACCTCAGCAACCAAACTGTCATCTTCTCCAAAAAATAGCTTATTACCAATTCTAATTTTTCTTGCAGGATCTACCAAAACATCCCATAATCTGTTTTCAGCATTTAATTCTCTTAATAAGAAAACTTCAATTCTAGCACCTGTTTTTTCTTTATTACCAAACATTCTTGCTGGAAAAACTTTGGTATTGTTCAACGTTATAACGTCACCTTCATCAAAGTAATTTATAATGTCTTTAAAAAGCTTGTGCTCTATAGTACCCTCTTTTCTATTCAAAACCATTAAACGAGATTCGTCTCTGTGTTCTGTAGGATATTTAGCTAATAACTCTTCAGGTAATTCAAATTCAAAATGCGATAATTTCATACGTATATTTCTTATAAAGAGCGCAAATATACGATATCGGAATAGGCGTTGTCAAGTGTTTGACTATTTAATTTATAGATTCTGAATTTTAAACCCAATTTGCTGCATATCATCCCAAAACTTTTGATATGATTTTGTGACCACTTCTGCATTTAAAATTTTAATAGGAACTTTTAATGCTAAAGGGGCAAAAGCCATTGCCATTCTATGATCATTATATGTTTTTATGGAGACATTCGGATTTATTTCTGAAGACCTCTCTAAATGTAGACTTTTTTCTGTCACGGAAATTGCAGCTCCTAAATTAGTTAATTCTTCTTTCAAAGCTTCTAA
>JAQWIO010000028.1 GCA_029248845.1 Polaribacter sp.
ACCAAGACGTTTAACAGGAACATCACTAAAATATCAACGTAAAGTTGCACAAGCAATCAAAAGAGCGCGTCATTTAGCGTTAATGCCTTACGTTGGAGATATGTTAAAATAATAAAGACGTAGACATGGAATTGATATTAAGACAAGACATAGAAAACTTAGGATTTAAAGATGATATTGTATCTGTTAAAAACGGTTATGGTAGAAACTTTTTAATTCCTACTAAACAAGCCGTTTTAGCCACTTCTTCTGCAAAGAAAGTTTTAGCAGAGAATTTAAAACAACGTGCTTACAAAGAAGCTAAATTAATTGAAGACGCGAATGCAATTGCAGAAACAGTTAAAGGATATGAAATTAAAATTGCATCTAAAACTGGTTCTGGAGACAAATTATTTGGTTCTGTAAACAACATAGATTTAGCTGCAGCTCTTGCAAAAGCAGGAACAGAATTAGACAAGAAATTTATCAAGGTTGTTGGTGGTTCTGTAAAAAGATTAGGTAAATACGAAGCTAGTGTAAGATTACACAGAGCAGTAGTTGCTGAAATTACTTTTGAAGTAGTTTCTGAATAAGAAACATTCTTTAGAAAATTACTTAAAAGCTCGTTAGAAATAACGAGCTTTTTTATTAATTAACATATAAAAATGAAATATAGACAATTAACGAAAGAACAATTTGAAAGTTTACACGAAGATTTTGCACGCTTTCTAGCAACCCAAAGCATCGATGTAATAGAATGGAATCAAATTAAAAAAGAAAAACCCAAAGTAGCAGAAGAAGAAATGAACGTTTTTTCTGACGTTGTTTGGGATGATGTTTTAACAAAAACGAACTATATAGAACATTTTTCTAAAACTTCGGTAAATTTATTTAAATGCGATGAGAAAGAGATTCATAGAATAGTCATTGAGATAAATTGGGATATTAATCTATTAGAACAAGAAGGTTTTGAGTGGTTGATGAAAAACCCCATGGATAATTCTGTAGAAATTTTTAAAGGATCTAAACCCTACAATTCTGAAAGAAACACAGAAATATTTGATTTAATAGAAAAAGGTAGTTCAATTTCTAAAGGAGAAATTTTTCAATATTTTAATCAACTAATAAACTAAGTAGTTTACTTGTACCAACACTGGCAACCTCTTTAATAATTGTTAAATTAGAAAAAATCCTTTCTAAAATGGCAGGTTCTGGATCTATAAAATAAATTGGAGTATTGGGTTTTATAAAATCAATTAAACTTGCTGCAGGATAGACTTGCAAAGAAGTACCAATGACTACCAAAACATCAGCTTCCTGGGTAATTTCTATCGCTTTTTTCAACATTGGCACACTTTCACCAAACCAAACAATATGTGGGCGTAATTGACTTCCCTTAAGACATAAATCACCCAGTACTAATTCTTTATTCCAATTTAAAACGATATTCTCATCAATAGAACTTCTTGCTTTTAATAGTTCTCCATGTAAATGAGTAACCTCAGAACTTCCTGCTCTTTCATGCAAATCATCAACATTTTGAGTGATTATTTTAACATCAAATGACCTCTCTAAGGTCACTAGATTAAGATGTGCTATATTTGGAGAAACCATTAGTAATTGTTTTCTGCGTTGATTGTAAAAGTTTAAAACCAACTCAGGATTCTTATAAAAACCTCTAGGAGAAGCAACTTCCATAACATCATGTCCTTCCCATAATCCCGCTGAATCTCTAAATGTTTTTATACCGCTTTCAGCTGAAATACCAGCACCAGTTAAAACAACTACTTTTTTTATCATAAGTAAAAATAATAATTTTTAAGTTTGTATATATGATTGATAAAAAACTATTGAACTACTTTGAAACTTTTTTGACCGATAAAAGAAAAAATCTATTTAAGAAGGTTATAGAAAATAGAACAAAACACTTTACGGTAGTACTAGAAGATATTTTTCAACCCCACAATGCCAGTGCAGTTGTTAGAACTTGTGATATTTTTGGGATACAAAATATTCATGTTATCGAGAATAAATACACAAATAAAGTTTCTAGACATGTTGCAAAAGGTTCTCAAAAATGGATTAGCTCCAAGCGCTATAAATCTGATGGAAATAACACTAAAATTTGCATAGACAATTTACGGGAGAAAGGATATCAAATTATCGCAACAACACCTCATAATAATTCTTGTTTATTGCATGAATTTGATATTTCAAAAAAAACAGCATTTGTATTTGGAGTAGAATCAGAGGGGGTATCGGACGATGTAAAAGAACAAGCAGATGGGTTTTTAAAAATACCAATGGTGGGTTTTACAGAGAGTTTAAATATTTCTGTGGCTGCTGCAATTATTTTACAGGAGACAACTACAAAATTGAGAAATTCTACAATTGATTGGCAATTAAGTATAGAAGAAAAAGAAACGCTGTATTATGATTGGGTGAAAAAAACTATTAAAAATGTTGAAAAGATAGAAAAACATTACCATCATCATTTGAAATAAGTTTACATTAATTTAAGTGTTGAGATAAAATCCATTAAAAATTTTAATGGGATGAATTTTAATCAAAAAATACATTTTCAATAGTAGCAGAAGAATCGCAACGCTTAACCAATAAACTTACTTTTTTTAATTCTTTTTTTCCTGTAATATAATATTCTGCACAAGGTTTTTCTCTGGGATTTCCCCTTCCAAAATCAACGTCTCCATTGTTTAAAATGGTAGAAATTTTCAATGAATCAATACCAAAT
>JAQWIO010000038.1 GCA_029248845.1 Polaribacter sp.
GGATTTGGAACGTTCTCTGTTTCTAACAGAGCTGCTAGAACTGGTAGAAATCCTCAAACAGGAAAAACGATTCAAATTGCTGCTAAAAATGTAGCTAAATTTAAAGCTGGTGCTGGATTAAGCGATGCTGTAAACTAAGAAATTTAGTTTTAAAGTATATTAAAAACTCTCTTTTTTAAGAGAGTTTTTTTTTATTATATTTAATCATAATTTTACTCATAATATTTTGAAACCAAATAAAGGAAAATTATTAATTGCAGAACCAACTATTTTAAATGATAGCTCCTTCAATAGAACCATTGTTCTTCTTACAGAACATACTCCTAATAACTCTGTTGGCTTCATTTTAAATAGACGCTTAAACTATACTGTTAACGATTTATTACCCGATATTAATTGTCATTTTCCAGTCTATCAAGGTGGGCCTGTAGAACAAGATAATTTATATTTTATTCACAAGATTCCTCAATTGCTTCCTGAAAGTATTGAAGTTTCAAATGGTATCTTTTGGGGTGGTAATTTTAAATCTCTAAAAGACTTATTAAACAAAGAAGTATTGAGTAGCTCTGATATCCGTTTTTTCTTAGGCTATTCCGGTTGGGGAAAAGAACAACTTAATAAAGAAATGAATCAAAATTCTTGGTTTGTGGGTGAAAATGATTTCGAAACCATCTTTTCAATCAATAATGAAAATCTTTGGAAAAATAAATTATTACAAAAAGGAGGCGACTATAAACTTTGGGCCAATGCGCCTAGTGATGTTAACTTAAACTAAACTCCAGCTATTTGTAATACACTTAAATTATTTGCTATTTTCTTTCCAATTTCTGTCTTAAATCCTTTTTTCTTATAACTTGTAACTGGTTGTATACCTATAATAACATTTGTTATAAATACTTCATCTGCTTTTTGTATTTCAAAAGGTGATATGGACGTTTCTTGTAGAGTGAACTCCTTGTTTTTTAATATAATATCAATAACTTTAGAACGGATAATACCTTTTATACATCCTTCGGAAAGAGCTGGTGTTTTGATAATATTTCCTTTAATGATAAAAATATTCCCATTAGTAACTTCAACAACTCCCTTTTTTTCATTTAATAAAATACAATTATCTAAATCATTTTCATCAGCAAAAATACTTGCCAAAGTATTTAGCACTCTATTGTTAGTTTTAAGCGTTGATAAAAGCCCCGAATAGTTATAAAAATCTTTATAAACATCTAAAGAATATGTATCCTTAATTTGATAAGAACTTTCTTTAACATCGATACTATAATCTATTTTATTTGTTTTTGGAGTGTATAAACCTCCATCTTTTCTATAAATATTTAATCGAATTCTATATGAATTTGCTTTTTTTTGAACGGATACAGTTTTAAGAATTTCTTTCTCTAGGAACTCTAACGTAAATTCCATAGGAATTTTCATACGCAACATACGCATTGAAGACATTAACCTAAAATAATGATCTTCCCAAAAAATAACTTTATCAAAACTCACTTTTACAGTTTCGAAAATAGCATCACCATATTTAAAAGCTCTATTTTCTAATGATAATTTTATATTATCTGGATGTTGTAACTCTCCATTGAAGTTAATCATAAATTGAAAATTTAAAGATGTAAAATTAATGTATTTAATCATAAAAAAACTCAACAAAATGTTGAGTTTTAAAATTTATAAAAAAATAAAAATTAAGCACCAATTGTATGTCTTAATTCGTCAATTTGATTTTCCCATAATTGTTTAGAGGCTTCAACTTCATTCTCATCATCTGCAAAATCTGTTATAATTAAAGAGACATCTTTAGTCAATGCATCTACTTGAATCTTGATTTCAAAAAAACTATCATCTCCTTCACTTTCTAACCATTTAAATCTAATTCTTTCATCAGACTTTTTAGTTATTAATTCTGCTTTTTCCTCTTCTCCATCCCAAATAAAGCTGTACTCTTTGCCTCTAGAATTAACTTTATCTGCAAACCATTCTTGTAAATTAGAAGGTGATGAGATGTATTGGTATAACATATGAGGTGATGCGTGAATAGGAATTTCTAATTCAAATTTTACTTTTGCCATTATTGATTTGTTAGGTTGACAATATAGGTAATAATTCTATTTAAAAAAAATTAAAAACACCTCTTGCTAGTTTATAAAATTCAATTATATTTGCAGCCTCAAAACCTTTCGGCGAGGTAGCTCAGTTGGTTAGAGCGCAGGATTCATAACCCTGAGGTCGGCAGTTCAAATCTGCTCCTCGCTACTAAAATCTCAAACAATTGTTTGAGATTTTTTTATTGAAAATACTTTCTATGAAATACTGTAATTAGTACTTTAAAAATAGTCAAAAATTGTATCTTGAACTGTTTTTAACAAAAAAATTATCCACAAAATTTCTGATTTATGAAAATACATATTCAAATTATTGAAGATGAAGATATTTTAACAATAATTCCACTTTTATCGAAATTAAACTCGAAAACACCTCCAGAGTTACTAGAAGAAAGAGTTTTAGAAATTTCCAAGAGTTCTAATTATGAATGTGCTGGCTTATATATTGATGGAAAATTAGCTGGTATTTCTGGCCTGTGGTATTCTACGAGACACTATATAGGAAAATCTGTTGAACCCGACCATGTGATTTTAGAAGAAACGATAAGAGGTAAAGGTATCGGGAAAAAATTCTTCAATTGGATTGACAATCATGTTATAAGTAAGGGATGTGAAGCTATAGAATTAAATGCATATGTTAACAACCCAAAATCTCATAAATTTTATTACAATGAAGGCTATAATATTTATGGTTTTCACTTTTTAAAAGTATTGCGTGATGACAAAAAATTTTACTAATTTTTGATACTAAAATTATTGTAGAACTCAAAAATGATTCTATATTTGTAACTCTTTACCATGCGAAAGTAGCTCAGTTGGTAGAGCGTCAGCCTTCCAAGCTGAATGTCGCCAGTTCGAACCTGGTCTTTCGCTCAAAAAAACCGAAACTAATAAGTTTCGGTTTTTTTTTGTCAGCTATTTTTTAACCTATCTCCAAAAGTTAATAATAAAACAATTGGAATTCCTAACAAGGTTACAAAGATATTATTGCTAATAAATAAAGAGGGATTTATTAAAAGTGTGATCAAAAAACCTCCAATTGCTCCTCCTAAATGTGCAGAATGACCAATAGTTCCCAACTGCTTTTTCATTCCATAAATTGAATACAATAAATAACCCACCCCAAAAACATATCCAGGAATTGGTATTGGAATAAAAAATAAAAATAACTCCATGCTGGGATATAAAAGTATGGAGGAATATACAATACCTGAAACAGCTCCTGAAGCACCAACGGCACTATAATAAGGTTGATCTATATGGTATTTAAATGAATACAGGCCTCCAGCGAATAAGCTTCCAAAATAAATAATTAAAAAATAAAAAGTTCCTAAAATGCCTTCAACGATATTTCCAAAAAGATATAAGGCATACATATTAAAACCTAAGTGCATCCAATCAGCGTGTAAAAAACCCGAAGTAAGTACTCTTATTTTCTCTCCAGATACAATGCTACCAATCTGAAACTTGTATTTATTAAAGAATGAGTATTCTTTAAAGCCTTTCATAGAGAACAAAACGTTGGCTATTATGATTATAAAAACTGCTTGATTTATAGTATTCATCATGAAGCAAACATAGTAAAAACAAGCAACTAATTCTATTCCATTTTAAATTAAAATACGATATTTGCGTAAATCAAACAGCATTTATGAATTTTATTGTTTTTGCAATTGCATATGCCTTCATTTCGGTTTTGTCAAGACTACCTATGAGGATTTTATACTTAAAATCAAATGTTATTTATCTATTCATGTTTTATATAACTGGATACAGAAAAAAAGTTGTTTTAGAAAACTTGAAACTATCCTTTCCCCAAAAAACTGATGATGAATTGAGAACTATTTCTAAAAAATTTTTTAAACATTTTATAGATCTAATTATGGAAAGCATAAAGGCTTTTTCAATTTCTAAAAAACAAATTTCAAGACGATATACATACAAAAATCCAGAGTTAGTTAATGCATTTGTAAAAGAAGGTAGAAATATTGCTTTGGTTGGAGCACATCAAGCAAATTGGGAATGGTCTATAGGTATCTCTATGGTTTTAGATATCGATGTTTACGGAGCCTACACTAAATTAAATAATAAGTACTTTGAAAAATGGGTACGAAAATCAAGAGAAAAGTTTGGTGTTATTGGTTATAAAACCTCTGATACCGTCAGAGGAATGCAAAAAAACATGAGCGACAAAAAACAAGGAGCTTACATTTTATTGAGCGACCAATCTCCTCAACCTCATAAAACATATTATTGGAGAGAATTTTTCAATATCAAAGTACCCGTTCACACTGGAGCTGAAATGCTCTCTAAAAAGTTCGATTTAGTAGTTATTAATTATATCACTAGAAAAATAAAAAGAGGGTATTATGAAACTGAATTTCAACTAATCACTGATACTCCTAAAGCATTTAAAGATTATCAAATTACGGACAAATACACAGAATTAACGGAAAAAAACATACGACTACAACCAGAGTTTTATTTATGGTCTCACAGACGTTTTAAACACAGAGATAAAGTCCCAAAATAATTTCAGTAAATTTTAAAATCAATATAAATTGATGTAAAATTAAAGCTCATACGAAATTAACAATTTTGTTTTTCTAAAATAATCTAAATTTTCCACCAATTACAATATTATTTTCGAAGAAGAAGAAACTTTGTGAAGCAGATTCTAAAGGATTTAATGAAGTTTTAATATCTGGCATATCAATATACCCTATTTTATAGGCTGACTGCATATAAAAATGTTTAAAAAAAGTAATATTCAGTCCTACTATGGCAGAAACACCCCAACCAGATAAGTGATAATCATCGTGCCTTTGTTTCTCTAATAAAGAAGTATCTGTTTTCGGATACAAAACTCCTACTCCAAATCCTTCGGTCAAGTTTACCTGAAAGTTTTCAGAATGTAAACCCAACCAATGATCTATGTTATCAAAACGCTTTATTTCTATATTTATATAGTTCAATCCATCTGTATGTTCTAAACGCAAAAAATCTTCGGTAAGTTGAACTTGCTGGCCAGTATAAATTCCGTCATATTTCAAGCTACCAATATTAATCGTTCCATCTATGGTTACAAACTGATCATTATTTACAACGTACTTCATGTGATCTACACCAATTGAAATAGTATAGTTTTCTTTAAAAAAGTACCCGATTCTAAAATTTGTCTGTGGTTTGGTAATATTTGTGATTCCAAAATATTTTTTAAAAGAGAATTTTGATGGAGTATCTTGTGCTTTTACATCAGACAGGACAAAATCATAATTTTCTCCTTTAAATCGGATGTCAGAATCCGAATAACTAGCCCAATTCCATCCCCAATGGGCAAAAAATTTTCCCTTATTAATTCGTTTCTTTTTATGATCTACATCATTCATCTGCTGCCCCTGTGTAAAGAAAACAGTAAACAGCAAAACCACTGCAAGTATATAATTAGCTTTCAAGTATTTTAATTATTTAATTATCTGTTTAATTTCATTGATAAACCTGGTCGCTAATGCATCTGCTTCTACTTGAGATTTAGCCTCAGTGTAAATTCTAATGATTGGTTCCGTATTCGATTTTCGTAAATGTATCCATTGATCCACAAAATCAATTTTCACACCATCAATGGTATTCACTTCTTCATTTTTATAGTTAGAAGCCATTGTTTCTAAAATAGCATCGACATTAATATCAGGAGTCAATTGTATTTTATTCTTACTCATAAAATAGCTAGGATATGAATCTCGCAACTCTTTACAAGAAACCTTTTTATTAGCTAAATGAGATAAAAACAGTGCAACACCCACCAAAGAATCTCTTCCATAATGTGATGCAGGATAAATGATTCCTCCGTTTCCTTCTCCACCAATAACAGTATTTGTTTCCTTCATTTTAATAACCACGTTAACTTCACCAACTGCACTTGCGGTATACGTACCCCCATGTTGCTGAGTGACATCTCTTAGAGCTCTTGATGAAGATAAATTAGACACCGTATTTCCACCACCTAACTTTCCTAAAACATAATCTGCACAAGCAACCAATGTATATTCTTCACCAAACATGGAGCCATCTTCAGAAACCAAAGCCAATCTGTCTACATCTGGATCCACTACAATTCCAAAATCTGCTTTTTCTTTTACTACCAATTTAGAAATCTCTGTCAGGTGTTCTTTTAAAGGCTCTGGATTGTGAGGGAATTGTCCATTTGGAGTGCAATATAATTCTACGCATTCTACATTTAATTCTTTTAATAAAGCAGGAATAAAAATTCCTCCTGTAGAATTTACAGCATCAACAACTACTTTAAAATTAGCTTTTTTAATTGCTTCAACATCTACTAACTCAAGGCGTAAAACTTCTTGAATATGTTTTTGGACATATGAATTGTTTTTAGAATATATTCCTAAATCGTCTACATCAGCAAAAGAAAAATCTGCGCTTGCTGCTAATTCTAGAATTAACTCACCCTCTGCCCCATTTAAAAACTCTCCTTTTTCATTCAATAACTTTAATGCATTCCATTGTTTAGGATTGTGGGAAGCTGTTATAATGATTCCCCCATCTGCATTTTCTAAAGGAACTGCTACTTCTACCGTTGGTGTTGTAGATAGCCCTAGGTCAATTACGTGTATTCCTAAACCAACCAACGTATTTGCAACTAAGCTGCTTATCATTTTACCTGAAATACGAGCATCTCTCCCTATTACTACTGTTATTTTTTCTTTTCCTTTATTTCTTTCTATTATAAATACTCCATAAGCTGAAGCAAACTTTACAGCATCAATAGGAGTTAAATTGTCTTCAGTTTTACCTCCAATGGTCCCTCTTATTCCAGAAATTGATTTAATTAAAGTCATTGTTATTTTTTGAACAAAGATAAATTAGATGTGATGCTAAAACAAATTTAGCACATTAAAAAGCCGTTACAAATTGCAACGGCTTTTTAAAATTATAAATATCTGCTGTTGTGATAAGAAATTATTTCTTTTTGTTTCCAGCTTCCATTTTCTTTTTTAAATCTGCAAGACCACCGATATCTCCAAGGGTAGTTTTTTCTGCTTCAGCTGCTTTCTTTGCTGCTGCTTTCACATTTCTTTTTTCTTGCTCTTTAAATAAGGATGTATGAGATACAACAACTCTTCTGTATTCTTTGGAAAACTCCAGAACTACAAATTCTATTGTGTCTCCTTTTTCCAACTTAGAACCATCTTCTTTTTCCAAGAATCTCGTTGGTGCGAATCCTTCTACTCCATCAGCAAAAGTGACAACTGCTCCCTTATCATTCTTTTCTTTTATCGTTCCTTCGTGTTTAGAACCGATTGCGTACGTAGCTTCGTGAGCATCCCAAGGATTTTCTTGAGTTTGCTTATGACCTAAGTTTAACTTTCTGTTCTCTACATCTAATTCTAGGACTTGAACTTCTAATTGATCTCCAACAGTTACAAAATCAGATGGATGTTTCACTTTCTTAGTCCAAGACAGATCTGAGATATATACTAAACCATCAATCCCTTCTTCTAGTTCTACAAATACACCAAAGTTTGTGTAGTTACGAACAGTACCTGTATGCTTAGAAGCAATTGGATATTTCGTTGTAATATCAGTCCAAGGATCTGGATGTAATTGTTTAATCCCTAGAGACATTTTTCTATCTTCTCTATCTAAAGTTAATATTTGAGCTTCAACTTTATCTCCAACCTTTACAAAATCTTGTGCAGAACGCAAATGAGTTGACCAAGACATTTCTGAAACATGAATTAATCCTTCTACACCTTGCTCTACTTCAACAAATGCTCCTTAATCAGCTAAAACAACAACTTCTCGTGTAACCTTATCACCATCTTTTAAATCGTTGTTTAAAGCTTCCCATGGATGTGCTGATAATTGTTTTAACCCTAATTGAATTCTTGATTTGTTATCATCAAAATCTAAAATTACTACATTTAATTTTTGATCCAATTCAACAACTTCATTAGGATGATTGATTCTAGACCAAGATAAATCAGTAATATGAACCAATCCATCTACACCGCCTAAATCAACAAAGACACCATAAGAAGTAATGTTTTTAACGATCCCTTCTAATACTTGTCCTTTTTCTAGTTGACTGATGATTTCTTTTTTCTGTAATTCAATATCTGCTTCAATAAGCGCTTTGTGAGAAACAACAACGTTTTTAAATTCGTGATTAATTTTTACCACCTTGAATTCCATTGTTTTCTCTACATATTGATCGTAATCTCTAATAGGTTTCACATCAATTTGAGAACCTGGTAAAAATGCTTCAATTCCAAAAACATCTACAATCATACCACCTCTGGTTCTGCACTTCACAAAACCGTTAACTACTTCACCTGTTTCATGAGCATTGTTTACACGTTCCCATGCTTTAATTACTCTTGCTTTTTTATGAGATAATACTAATTGACCAGAAGAATCCTCTCTTTTATCAACTAATACTTCTACCTTATCTCCTTCTGCTAAACCTTGGTTATAACGAAATTCATTCAAAGAAATAACTCCTTCAGATTTAGAATTGATATCGATAATTGCATCTCTATCAGTAATTCTGATGACCGTTCCTTCTATTACATCTCGTTCGTTTACGAAACCAACTGTTCCTTCTAACGCTTGTTCAAAACTTTTTAATTTCTCTTCATCAACAGCTTCAATACCTTGCTCGTATTTGTGCCAATCAAAGGTTTCTAAAAATTCTTGTGGGTTTACAGTTTCTTCAACTGTTTCTTGTACTTCAGTAGCTACTACTTGCTCTTCAGTATTTTTTGTTTCTTCAGACATTTCTGAAAGTAATTTTGTATCTTATTGTTAATCAGATTTTTAACGATAAAAACGCAAAGAGTTGTTTTTATAAATTGTTTTTTTAATTCCCTTTTTTAAATCTGTTATCGTAAAAAGGAGTGCAAATCTACAAAAATCATTTGATTTTAAAGGTTTTAGAATTAATTAATTATTCCTTTTATTCTTGATAATCAAAAAACTACCTTTGTACTTTTAAAAAACTTTTGGTTGATTTGAATATAAATGGATAAAAAAACAAAAGAGTACGTAGAAAAAGGGATAATGCTTCCCTTGATGGAAGAATTTTATACAATTCAAGGAGAAGGCTATCATACTGGTACTGCTGCTTATTTTATAAGAATTGGTGGTTGTGATGTTGGTTGTCATTGGTGCGATGTCAAAGAAAGCTGGAATGCAAATTTACATCCACCAACCAAAGCAGATAACATCTTTGAAAATGTAAAAAAACACGCTAATACTGTAGTAATTACTGGAGGTGAACCATTAATGTGGTCTATGGATTACCTCACAGATCTATTGCGAAAAAACAATATAAGAACTCATATAGAAACTTCTGGAGCCTATTCTTTTTCAGGGAAATGGGATTGGTTTTGTCTATCTCCAAAGAAAACTAAGCTTCCATTAGATGAAGTATATCCCCATGCAGATGAACTAAAAATGATTATTCACAATAAAAATGATTTTGATTTTGCTGAGCAACAAGCTGCTAAAGTAGATGAGAATTGTCAACTTTTTCTGCAACCGGAATGGAGTAAAAAAGAAAAAATGACAGAAGAAATTGTCAACTATGTAATGAAAAATCCGAAATGGAAAATTTCACTACAAACTCATAAGTTTTTAAATATTCCCTAAATTTTATTCTAGCTAACTCTCGATAGAATTATCCCTTTTCAGAAATCACGTGATCTACTAGGTCACAAATTTTATCAAATTGTTCATGAATATCCATGTCAGAATTATCAAATTCTACAGCATCTTTAGCTTTAACTAATGGAGAATCTTTTCTAGTTGAATCTAATTTATCTCTTTCTTGCACATTAAAAAGAATGTCTTTAAAATGAACATTATCCCCCTTTTCAATCAACTCTTTATATCGTCTTGAAGCTCGTTTGTCTGCAGAGGCTGTCATAAATAATTTTAATTCTGCTCCCGGAAAAACAACGGTTCCTATATCCCTACCATCCATTACAACACCTTTGTCTAACCCCATTAATTGCTGCTCATTAACCAACTTTTTTCTAACTTCAGAAATAGCTGAAACTTTACTAACTAACTGAGAGATTTCCAAAGATCTAATTTGGTTTTCTACATTCTTATTATTTAAATAAATTTCAGAAAAACCTAAATCGATATTAGATTTAAAAGAAAGTGATATATTTTTTAGATTGGAAATAAGTTCTTTTTTTTTCAAAAAATCATTTCCAACAAGATTATTTTCTTTTGCATATAATGTAACAGCTCTATACATCGCACCAGAATCTACGTACATATAACGATACTTGTTTGCTAATAATTTAGCAATTGTACTTTTACCCGTTGATGAAAACCCATCTATTGCAATAATTATATTTTTCATTTTTACCTTGTACTATCTAAATTTATCAATAAACTAAATGTACTCGCATTGGCTGCAGAATGATACTTAGAATATGCATAATTCAATTTAAACTTATTCATTTTAATTCCAAATCCAAAAGAAAAACCACCAAATGTTCTAACATCTTGAAGTTTTAGCTCTGCAGCTCTTCTAAAATTATAACCTAGTCGTAAATTAATTGTTCTTTTGGGAAATAACTCAGCACCAATTATAAAATGCCTAAAAGCATTTTTTATAAAATTAATATTTTCCTCTGAAACATTTCCTTCCAGATCTGTTGTTCTTTCTGAAGGATTGGCTACAGAAATATTCCATTTTTGTATATTATCTATGGTAGCATACCATTTTAAAGGAACATGCTCTAATAAATAAGAACCGCCAAGTGCTAACTTAAAAGGAGTTTGTTCTTTTTCTCCATTAAATGTTTGAATTTGTGTACCAATATTTCTAGCAACTAACGTAATTGTATAGTTTTTATAGGGATTGTTAAATAAAATAGCAATATCTGTAGAAATACCGATGGATGAAAAATTAGATATTGTAGCATTTATAAATCTAAGATTAGATCCAATAAAAAAATTTGTTTTTGGTACATTGAATGCATATCCAATTGAAACAGCTATGTCACTAGCACCAAAATTACCTATCTCATTTCCTTGTTCATCAGCAGCTATTAAAGTACCATAATCTATATATTTTATACTTCCGTGAATAGACCCAAATCTTCTGGTAATTAATTTTGAATAAGACAAAGATCCAATATTTATACCTGCTAAATAACTGGTATAATTTACAGATAATTTATTATCTAAATCATTATTTATAACAGAAGGATTCCATATTGGTTGATTTACATCATCTAGTAAGGTTAATACTTCCCCTCCAAGTCCAACTTGTCTGGCAGAAGAAGATAAATTTAAAAACTGATATATCTGTTCTCCACCAACTTGACCTTTTATAGAACAGATGGAAAAAATGAAAAAAAAAGTAATTATTTTCTTAAAATTCACTTAAATACTTCTATTAAAATAATAACGAAAATAAACTATATTATTACAATATGCACTAGATTTTATGCAATAAAAAACCTCATATTGTTACATATGAGGTTGGTTTATAATACTGATTTTACTCAGTATAAAGAAAGGCGGCGACCTACTCTCCCACATAGATGCAGTACCATCGGCGCTATTGGGCTTAACTTCTCTGTTCGAGATGGGAAGAGGTGAGCCCCAATGCAATAACCACCCTA
>JAQWIO010000075.1 GCA_029248845.1 Polaribacter sp.
TGATACATTTCGCCCTCTTTTTTAGAGCTAACTTTTCTATATTTTGTTAACTTTACTTTGGCTTCTAGAGCATCATAGCCTATGAATTCTTCTTCAGCATCATTCAATAAAATCGTCCAATCGTCAGTAGACATTTCACTAGCAGCTCTCGACCTATTTTTTTGTTTCTCAAGTTTTATTTCAAATCCTTTTTGGTCTAAGGTCAACCCTTTTTCAGAAAGAATTAAAGAGGTTAAATCTATAGGGAAGCCATAAGTATCATACAATTCAAAAGCTTTATCACCCGAGACTTCATTTCCGGTAGTATTTTCTATAATTCTATCTAACAAAAGCAGTCCTTGATCTAAAGTTCTTAAGAATGATGTTTCTTCTTCTTTAATTACATTTTCAATCAATTGTTTTTGAGCGTTTAATTCAGGAAAAGCGGTTCCCATTTTTTCACTCAAAATATTTACTAACCTATGAATAAAAGGCTTTTTCTTATTTAAGAATGTAAATCCATAACGAATGGCTCTTCTCAAGATTCTTCTAATAACATAGCCAGCACCAGTGTTACCAGGTAATTGCCCGTCTGCAATAGAAAATGCAACTGCTCTCATATGATCAGAAATGACACGAATTGCAATATCTTGCTTTAAATTTTCACCATATTTTACATCGGTAATCGTTTCGATTTCTCTAATTATTGGAGTAAAAACATCAGTATCATAATTAGATGTAACACCTTGCATCACCATACATAAGCGCTCAAATCCCATCCCTGTATCAATATGTTTGTTTGGTAAATCTTCTAAAGAACCATTGGCTTTTCTATTGTATTGCATAAAAACTAAGTTCCAGATTTCAATTACCTGAGGATGATCTCTATTCACTAAATCTTTACCATCAAGGGTTGCTTTTTCCTCTGCAGAACGAATATCTACATGAATTTCAGAGCAAGGCCCACAAGGTCCTTGTTCTCCCATTTCCCAGAAATTATCTTTTTTCTTTCCCTTTAAAATTCGGTCTTCAGAAATAAATTGTTTCCACAAATCATAAGCTTCCGTATCCATTTTTAAGTGATCATCATCATCAGATCCCTCAAAAACAGTGACGTATAAAATATCCTTATCAATTTTGTATACTTCAGTTAATAATTCCCACGCCCAAGCAATTGCTTCTTTTTTAAAGTAATCACCAAAAGACCAGTTTCCTAACATCTCAAATAAAGTATGGTGATAGGTGTCATAACCAACTTCTTCTAAATCATTGTGTTTCCCTGAAACACGTAAACATTTTTGAGAATCGGATATTCTATTTTTTTTAGGAGTACCACTACCTAAGAAATACTCTTTAAATGGTGCCATCCCAGAATTTACAAACATTAAAGTAGGGTCATCCTTTGTTACCATTGGTGAAGAAGGCAAAATTAAATGTCCTTTTTCTTGGAAAAAGTTTAAAAAAGTAGAACGAATATCTTGTGATTTCATACAAACAGAAGTTTCCAATAACTGGTATTAAATTAATTTATTTTAATAAAAACTGTAAAAAAAAGCGGTTGTAAAAACATTTTGTAAATTTGTAATTACTGATAATGAATTTCAAATATAAAACTCTCTTCAAGAGTACAAAAATAGTATATTTAGAATTATGGCAAAAGTAAAATATTATTACGATACAGATACGCTGTCTTACAGGGAAATTTCAGTAAAAAAAAGTGATTACTACAAGAGGAGTATTTTAGGAGTATTGGCAGTTGTACTTATTGCTTTTTTTGGTTTTATTGGTTTTAGCCAGTTTTTAATGTCTCCGAATGAAAGGTCCCAAAAAAGAGAGCTTGATAATTTAAAATTACATTTCGAAATCATTGAAAAAAGATTGGCAGAGAGTTCAAAAGTATTGGCACAATTACAAGAGAGAGACAATACAATTTATCGTGTTTATTTTGAAGCGAATCCAATACCAGATGAACAAAGAAAAGCCGGTTTTGGAGGGGTAAATCGTTATAAGTATATAGAAGGATTTGACAACTCTGCCATGATTGAAAAAGTCACAAAAGAGTTGGATATTTTATCCAAGCAAATGGTGGTGCAATCGAAATCGTTAGATGAAATTGTTGTATTGGCAAAAAATAAAAAAGAAATGCTAGCTTCAATACCAGCAATTCAGCCAGTTGCAAATAAAGAATTGAAACGAATGGCTTCTGGTTATGGCTATCGAATACATCCAATTTATAAAACTAGAAAGTTTCATTGGGGAATGGATTTTTCTGCTCCAAGAGGAACACCTGTCTATGCCACCGGAAATGGAACAATTGAGAAAGTTAAACGATCTAGAAGAGGCTATGGTAACCAAGTAAAAATAAATCATGGATTTGGGTATAAAACTTTTTATGCACATTTAGAAAAATACACCGTTCGTAAAAATCAAAAAGTAAAACGAGGAGATTTGATTGGTTATGTTGGTACTTCAGGAACCTCTACAGCACCTCATTTGCATTATGAAGTGATTAAAGGAAATAGAAAATTAAACCCTGTATATTTTTATTTTAGTGATTTAACCCCGGAGGAATATGATAGAATGTTAGAATTGGCATCACAAGAAAATCAATCTTTAGACTAATGAATATAGAATTACCCGAAAAAAGGTATTACAAAATAGGTGAAGTAGCTAAAGCTTTTAATGTCAATACTTCTTTGGTTCGTTTTTGGGAAAAAGAATTTGATATTATTAAGCCCAAAAAAAACCAAAAAGGGAATCGTTTATTTACCCAAGAGGATATTCAAAATCTCAAATTAATATTTAATTTAGTAAAAGAAAGAGGTTTTACTTTGGATGGTGCAAAACAAAAACTAAAGGAAAACCCCGAATCTACAATCCACACGTTCGAAATTATTAGCAGATTGGAGGCTGTTAAAGCCGAATTGATTAAAATTAAAAATCAACTTTAAAAATAAAAATATATCTAATAAAGTATATTGATTTAAATACGTTAAAATATATACTTTATGATGTTCTTAGTATAAAAAAAACTTACCTACAAGAGAGCGGTTTCAAGACCATGAGGTAGAGACTTTAGATTTTTTTAAGACGCTGTTAAAGAATTTTCCGATAGAGAATATTATAAATATTGCCTCTCAGGTATCATTGAAAGCATCTCCCAATAATATATTATAGCTGCAAGTAAATTTTCTCTGGTTGGGACGACAAAATTTGTGGCCATGGAATACGTTGCTAAAAATATTCGTGTAAATGCTGTCCTGGATATACAGAATCTGCTTTGTTAGACTAGTCAATCGCATCAAAACCAGAAATGCATGCTGTTTTAAAAAGTGTCATTCCAATGAAGCGCAATGGGAAGGCTGAAGAAATTGCAGATGCCGTTGTTTGGTTGGCCTCAGAGAATACCAAATGTACTACCGGTCAGACCCTTACTTTAGATGGGGGAACTTCTCTATAGAATATTAAACTTCAAAGCAGTTTTTTATGAACTATGCCAAGCGTTTATATGAATCTATAGATCAATAAGCACCAGCCTATCATTAAAAACAATCCTCCTAAAGGAGTTATAGGCCCTAGGAATCTTATTTTTTTATTTCTTGCTGCGGAAATGACCAACCCATAAATTGAAAAAGAAAATAGAATCGTTCCTATGATAAATGCAAGAAATATGTATTGATCAATAGTCGTATTTTCTTTTAATTGAAAGCCTAAAATTAGCAGTACAATTGCATGGTACATTTGGTATTTGACCCCTGTTTCAAAACTTTGTAATTGTTCTACAGATAATTTCTTCTTTAATAAATGTGCACCAAAAGCCCCTAGAATAATGGCGGTTGCTCCAAAAAAAGCAGCAAATAACAAAGCGATTTCATTCATGGTTTACAAATTTATAGTGTGTTCAGCTAGATAAGGATAAAAGTAATCTTTTAAAGTGTGCCAATGAAATGTTTATAGTCTTTAGGGGTGTCAATATCTAATAAATTAACAGGGGTTTGTGGCGATAAGGTTTTATTTTTATTTTTTTGAAGGAATTCTTTGGCTCCTTTATCTCCTGTTATTTGTAATAAATCTTTGGTAAATACTGCAGGGAAAATTGCAGGAACACCCGGTCCATTTTCATAAGTAGAGGCGATTATTTTCTTTTTATTCTTCAAAAAAAGGCGCATCATTTCATCGTAATAGTCTATTTTAATTGCTGGTTGATCAGCTAGTAAGATAAAGAGGCCATCGAAAGAAGTTTTTTTTTCTTGTAAATGTTCTATCCCTCTGATTATGCTCGAGCTTAGGCCAAGTTTATGATTTCTATTGATGACAAATTCAATTTTCTTACCCTCAACTTTTTGCATGATTTCTTCAGCATGAGCCCCTAAAATACAGAGCGTTTTGGTGCTTTTGATTTTAATTGAAAGATCTAGGGTGTGTTGTAACAGTGTTTTTTCATTAATTGACAATAGTTGTTTGATACTTCCCATTCTTGAGGAAGAACCCGCAGCCAAAATGAGTACAACTAATTGCATATTAATTTTGATGAATGTGACCAATAATGTTTTTCAAAGAATCTGGTTTTTTATTTTTTACAGTAGCCAGTATTTCAGCCAAGATTGAAATGGCAATTTCTTCTGGGGTTTGAGCTCCTAGGTTTAACCCTGCAGGGGTATAAATACGTTCCAAAAAGTCTTCTGAAATTGATGAATTATATTCAAAAAGTTCAGTAAACATCTTATCTCGTCTTTTTGCGGCTCCTAAAACACCCAGATATGCCGGTTTTTTATCAACCAGTTTCAATAGGTATTTTAAATCTTGTACATAGCTATGATTCATGATAACGACACCTGTATTTTCATTGACCTCAGAAAAATCAATGATTTCAGCATCACTGGCAATGACCGAATTTGCTCCAGGGAAATCAACCATACTTTTAGGATCTTTTAATGAAGTAATAAGGTCTACTTGCCAACCTAACAAAGAGGCCATTTTACATAATTTTACCGCATCATGCTCCGCACCAATAATGAGCAAATTAAATGCAGGTTGAAGGCGCTGTGTAAATGATAATAAGTTAGGTCTTTTTGTCTTCTGAAAATTTTTAGAAAACGAGAATTTTGTCGAGTTTTGAAAGGTTAGGATAGAGCCAAAAGTGCTATTGGTTTCTTCATTTTTTGAAAAAAAAGAGGTTACCTTTATAGATTCTCTATTGAATATAGAATCGACAAACCTGTTGTAAAATTCTTCGGAAATAAAAAAAGGTTCTATTAAAATATACAACACTCCTTCACAACCTAATTTATATCGGCCATCATAGGTGATTATTTTTGCCTCTTTTTTCTGAAAAACACTGTTGCTTCTGTGTAGAATTTCTTTTTCTACACAGCCTCCGCTAACGGCTCCAGTCATTTTATTGTCTTCGGAAATTAGCATCCTCACGCCCGGTTTTCTATAGGAAGACCCCTCTAAATCTACCACAGTAACCAAGAGATTTTTTAAACCTTTTTTTTGGTTGATATGCGCCTGTAAAATAATTTTTTTGAGTTCGTGAATCATTCATTCAAATACTACATAACCACTAAAATACTATTTTTTTTTAAGTTAAGAACTACAAGATAACATGGAGCAGCCCACTTTATTTCTGGCCCATTCAGGTCTTTTAACAAACCATTTTTCTTGATCTATTTGTTCATCATATGGCTTTTTTATGAGCTGATATAATTCTTCGATCAAACTATAATCTCCTTTTTCGGCCTCCTCTATTGCCATCTGAGACATATAGTTTCTGAGAATATATTTAGGATTCTTAGCATCCATTTTAGCTTTTCTATCCTTGGAAGAAATACGCTCTTTATGTAACCTGAGTGAATATTTTTCAAACCATAAAATCCATTGATTTTTTACCTCGCTAGAAATTTTACTTGGGGTATAAAAGGCTTTTTCTATTAGCTGTAACCCTTGTTTTTCATTTGTAAAATCACTTAATTTCCTGAAGAAAATAGTCATATCTGTTTCAACAAGATGAAGATTGTCTTCAAGATTTTGAATCAATTCTATATCTTGATCATCACTCATAAAAAGGCCTAGTTTTGATTGCATCATTGCGAGCCATTGTTTTTCAAAGTCAATTTTATATTGATTTAAAATATTTTCCAAGGGTGCTACATCTTCAATAATTGGATACAATGCATTTGCCAATTGGTATAAATTCCATAAACCAATAGATGGTTGATTTCCATAGCGGTATCGTTTATGTTGGTTGTCGGTTGTGTTGGGGGTCCAACCATGATCAAATCCTTCTAACCAGCCATAAGGGCCGAAATCGATGGTTAAGCCCAAAATAGACATGTTATCTGTGTTCATCACTCCATGTACAAAACCAACTCGTTGCCAATGAATAATCAGTTCTAAAGTACGTTCAGAAACTTCTTTAAAAAAGGATACATAGCTTTTTTTTGATGGATTTCCTACATGTGGGAAATGATGCTTGATTGTATAATTTACTAATGTTTTTAAGTTTTTAATATCTTTTCTGGCAGCAAAAATCTCATAATTTCCAAAGCGTAAAAAACTTGGAGCAACCCTAGAAACAATGGCCCCTTTTTCATAAGCCGGATTTCCATTGTATAAAATATCTCGTAAAACGGGATCACCAGATAAACTTAAAGATAAAGCACGAGTTGTTGGAACTCCTAAATGAAACATTGCTTCGCTACACAAATATTCTCTAACCGATGATCGTAATACAGCCAATCCGTCTGCTGTTCTAGAATAAGGAGTTTCCCCTGCACCTTTTAATTGTACTTTCCAATTTTTATTCTGATGCGCTACTTCAAATAAATTAATCGCTCTTCCATCTCCTAGCTGTCCAGCCCAATGACCAAATTGATGTCCTCCATAACACATAGCATAAGGTCTTGTATTTGGATAGATTTTGTTTCCGGTGAAAATATTTTTAAAAAAATCTGAGGTGGTTTCTTTTTCAGAAATTCCTAACTCAGAAGCCATTTCTTGGGAGACATGTATTACTTTGGGGTCTTTGGTTTTTTTTGGGATAGTGAACGAATATGCTGCCTCGGTTACTTGTCTTCTGGTATTTTTAAGAATTGAATCTGCTGGATTTTCTGATGTAAAAGTCTCTTTTATCTTAAGTTTCATATACTAATAATTACAGTTTTTGTAATCTATTTTTTAACTGGAGTTGATCTATTTTAATTGATCAGCGTACAACTTTCTCAATTTAGCCAATTTTGGCTCAATTACAAAACTACAATATCCCTGTTGAGTGTTTTCTCTATAGTAATTTTGATGGGCAGCTTCAGCTTCATAAAAAATAGGAATAGCGCTAATTTCTGTAATGATTTTGTTAGTGTAGTAGGATTGCATTTGTCTTAAAACTTCAGTAGCAGTTTTATGTTGATTTTCTGAATGATAGAAAATAACAGAACGATATTGTGTTCCGATGTCTGCTCCCTGTCTGTTGAGTGTTGTTGGGTCGTGGGTGGTCATAAAAATGGTTAAAAGTTCTTCAAATGAGATGATATTTGCATCAAAAGTTACTTGAACTACTTCTGCATGACCGGTTAACCCGGAACAAATTTCTCTGTATGTTGGCTTTCCAGGAGCATTTCCGCCTGCGTATCCAGAAACCACTTTTTGGACTCCTTTTACTTCTTGAAAGACTGCCTCAGTACACCAAAAACAGCCCCCTCCAACAGTCATAATTTGTCTATTATTACTCATTTTCTGCATTCTCTTTTTTTAATTGCATGGCTTCAGAATTAATACAATAACGCAATCCACTTGGTGAGGGCCCATCTGGGAAAACATGTCCTAAATGTGCATCACACGTATTGCAAAGTACTTCAACTCTAATCATACCAAAAGAGCTGTCTTTATAATATTTAATGGCATTTTCTTTAATAGGTTGTGTAAAACTAGGCCAACCCGAACTTGAATCAAACTTTATGCTAGAATCGAATAAGGGAGAATTACAACAGATGCAGTTGTACAGTCCTTCGTCATGAACACTGCACAAAGCACCAGAATGGGGTCTTTCTGTTCCTTTCTGTCTTGTAATTCTGTACTGTTCGGGTGTTAATTGGGTTTTCCATTCTAATTCAGACTTCTTAATTCTTTTATCTGGAGTTGGATTTCCTTTTGATGTAAAGCTGAGTACTTCTTTCCATGTTAACATACATAATTGTTTTAAGAGCTTGTATTGATAATTTTACATTGTATGAATACTGCAATGATAATTCGTTGTAAAAATAAACATACAGTTTTTAAAATT
>JAQWIO010000110.1 GCA_029248845.1 Polaribacter sp.
ATGCTTTTTTCTAATTTGTTTGTTGTATGTAAACTGACCGAATCCTATCAGTTGTTCTGCATCATAAGCGTCTGTTCCGTAGAAAGAATCTTGAGAATGTCCATTTGCACTAAATTGAAAATTGATGTTTTCTGATGTTGGCAACTCATAGGTTCCAAAAGTTTCCCATCTATTTGTATAAATACTTTCACCATATTTTATGTTACTTCCTCTGTAATTTTTTTCCCAATCTAATTCTCCTCCCCAACGGTCTTCATATACGTATCGACCGGCAATGGTAAAAACTTTATTACTTTTTCTTTCAATAGTTATTTTATTGAAAATAGAAATTCTATTTTGTAGTGTTAAATCTGTAAAATTATCATCATTATTATCAATTCTATTTTGATAGTTGAAATAATTAATCCCTAATAAACCTTGTATTTTATCAGAAGCACCATACTGCATCCCAATATCAGTATTTACTTCTCCCCAAGAACTTGTCAAAACATCAGTAGCGATCGCAGGTGCATTTGAAGTTTTTTTAGTGATGATATTTATAATCCCCCCAACCGCTTCAGAACCATATAGAGTAGATGCAGGACCTTTTACAACCTCAACTCTTTCGATCAAAGATTGTGGAATCCCTGTCAATCCATAAACCGTAGATAAACCACTTACAATTGGCATTCCGTCAATCAAAACAAAAGTATAAGGGCCTTCTAAACCATTAATATGAATGTCACCTGTATTACAAACATTGCAATTTAATTGAGGTCTCACCCCATTTACGTTTTGTAAGGATTCAAAAATAGAAGGGGTTGGGTTTTTCTTGAAAAAAGTAGTGCTATATACCTCTACAGAAACGGGGCTATTTGATTTTGAAATGGGTCTTAAAGTTCCAGAAATGACAATTTCTTCTAAAGAATTGTTTTCATTTAAGTTAAAGTTTTTGACTATTTTTTGATCTCCGGTTAGTATGATTTTTATAGATTTCAAGTCAAAACCAACGCTACTTGAAATAAGTGTGTAGTTTCCGTTTGGAATATTTTTCAGTTCAAAAAATCCCTTTTCGTTCGAAGCGGATCCTAGTTTTGTGTTGGCAAGATATATGTTTGCAAATGGTAAAGCTTCCCCATTAGATGTAATTTTTCCCGAAATACTGTTTGTTTGAGCATGAATTGATAGTATTCCTACAAAAAGGAAATAGACAATTTTTAAGAGCGCTTTCATAAACTTTAATTTATTTTTATGCAAATGTAAACATTATTTTAGTCTTGTCTAAAATAATATTTATATAAAATAAAAAAGTATATATTTGTCATCTAAATAAATGCTAATGTTTACATCTTCAGAAGAGAATTATTTAAAAGCTATTTATCATCTAGAAATTGGTGTTGATAAAGGAGTCAGTACAAACGCCATTGCAGAAAAATTAGTAACAAAAGCTTCTTCCGTAACAGATATGGTTAAGAAATTATCTGAAAAAGAGTTAATTATTTACAAAAAATATCAAGGAGTATCGTTAACTAATTTTGGAAAAAAAATAGCTTCAAATATTGTTAGAAAACATCGATTATGGGAAGTTTTTTTAGTAGAGAAATTAAATTTTTCTTGGGATGAAGTTCATGACGTAGCAGAGCAACTAGAACATATAAAATCACCAAAATTAATTCAACAATTAGATCTTTTTTTAGGTTTTCCAACTCATGACCCCCACGGAGATCCAATACCCGATAAAGATGGTAATCTAAAGGCTATAGAAAAAAGCTTATTATCTAGTTTGATAAAAAATGAAAGTGGAATTTGTGTAGGTGTAAATGATTCCTCTAAAGATTTTTTACAATTTTTAGATAAAAAAGGAATCACCTTAGGCAAGCTAATTACGGTTTTAGAAAAGGAGGATTTTGACGGTTCTTTATTTATTCAAATTGATCGAAAGAAGCTTTCTATTTCAAATAAAATTTCAAATAATTTATATATAAAAAAACAATGAGTACATTCGAACAATTAGTTGCATTTGGAAAAGAACATCCAATACTAGCAGCATTATATGCTTCCCTTTTTACATGGGGTTTAACCGCTTTAGGAGCTTCTTTGGTTTTCTTTTTTAAGAGGTTGAATAGAGCAGTCTTAGATGGAATGTTAGGTTTTACGGGAGGTGTTATGGTTGCTGCTAGTTTTTGGAGTTTGCTAGCACCTGCAATAGACAATAGCCCAGGAGAAGGCTTTGTAAAGGTTTTACCCGCTGCAATTGGTTTTGCATTAGGAGCTTTTTCTCTTTTTGGGATGGATAAAGTCTTACCACATTTACATATTAATTTTAAAGAAAATGAAGCTGAAGGAGTAAAGACAGAATGGCATAAAACAACACTCTTGGTTTTGGCAATCACCTTACATAATATTCCGGAAGGTCTCGCTGTAGGGGTATTATTTGGAGCTGCATCTACTTTGGTGGGCGTAGAACAAACAGAAATGATCATTGCTGCAATTTCATTAGCAATCGGAATTGGAATTCAGAATTTCCCAGAAGGTTTTGCTGTTGCAATGCCCCTAAGAAGACAAGGTGTTAGCCGATTAAAAAGTTTTTGGTATGGACAATTATCTGCAGTTGTAGAACCAGTTTCAGCAGTTTTAGGAGCACTTGCTGTTTCCTTTTTCACTCCAATTTTGCCATATGCTTTGGCATTTGCAGCCGGAGCAATGATTTTTGTAGTGGTAGAAGAAGTCGTTCCAGAAACACAAAGAGATGAATATACAGATATTGCAACTCTTGGTTTTATTGGCGGATTTATAGTAATGATGTCTTTAGATGTAGGTTTAGGATAGCGTTGTGCATAAATAATTAGAAAGCCAAACAAAAACTGTTTGGCTTTTTGTATTTTGCAAAAAAAATGATTTAGTGCAACAACCATCAGCCTTTCAAGTTTACAATGCTTCTGCTGGAAGTGGAAAAACTTTTACACTTGTAAAAGAATACTTAAAAGTTTTATTAACTTCTGATAATATTTTTTTGTTTCAGAAAATATTGGCAGTTACATTTACCAATAAAGCAGCTGGTGAAATGAAAGAGCGGGTGTTGTCTAGTTTAGAAGATTTTGCTACCGGGAAAGAAAACCATTTATTCAATATTATTGTAGCTGAAATTGAAGCTGATACACCCATAATTCAGCAGAGAAGTAAGAATATATTAGATGCAATTTTGCAAAATTATGCTGCTTTTTCTATAACTACTATTGATAGTTTTACGCATAAAATCATTAAAAATTTTGCCTATGATTTAGGGTTGCCTTTAAACTTTGAAGTTGAAATGGATGCAGTTTCTCTACTTAATCAAGCGGTAGATGTGTTAATTTCTAAAATAGGAACAGATAAAAAACTGACAAACCTCTTGATTGATTACTCTATAGATAAAACAGATGATGATAAATCGTGGGATATTTCTAAAGATTTAAATGAGTTTGCAAGAATTTTATTGAATGAAGATGATGTTCAGCATTTTAGAGGTCTTTATAACAAGAAGTTGGAGGATTTTACAAATTTAAAGACGAAGCTATACAAGCGACAAAAAGAAATTGATCAACTTCAAAGAGAAATGGGTAAATTAGGTCTCAAAATTATTGATGAAGCAACTTTAGATCACAAAGACTTCTATTATTCATTGCTTCCAAAGCATTTTTTATCACTTTCAAAAAACCCAAAAAAAACAAAATTCTTTGAAGAGAATAAACTTAAAGAGAGAATTAAAGAAAATGTCTTTTATTCTAAAAATAAATCAGAGGAAATTAAAAGTACTATTGAAAGGATCTTACCGAAACTGTTAGATTTATATTCAAAGTCTGAACTTTTTTTTCAACAATATACACTTCATAAATTGACCTTAAAAGGGATATTACCTTTAGCTGTTTTAAATCATATTAACTCTGAATTAGAAACGATAAAAGAGGAAAATAATATTAGATTAAATGCTGAATTTAATCAACTAATTTCTGATAATATCAAAGACCAACCGGCACCTTTTATTTATGAAAGAATTGGCCAACGTTTTCAGTACTATTTTATTGATGAAATGCAGGATACTTCTGAATTACAATGGAAAAACTTAATTCCTTTAATAGACAATGCACTCGCGCAAGAAAATAGTAATTTATTATTAGTCGGAGATGGTAAACAAGCCATTTATAGGTGGAGAGGTGGAAAAGCCGAACAGTTTATTGAGTTAGGTTCTCCAGTAAAAAATCCTTTTCATGTCAAGAAAGAAATTAAGAATTTAGAAACCAATTATAGGAGTTATTCAGAAATTATAAAGTTTAATAATTCATTTTTTCAGCATACGGCTAATTTTCTTCAAAATGAATCCTATAAAAAAATTTTTATAGAAGGGAATAAACAATTTCAAAATAATAAAAAAGGCGGTTTTGTTTCGTTGACTTTTTTGGAGAAAGAAGAAGGAAAAGAAGAAAAACTAAAGTATCCAAAGAAAGTTTTAGAGAAAATACAGCATTTAAAAAATAGTTTTTCTTTGCATGAAATTTGTGTTTTAACGAGAACAAGAAATGAGGGTGTAGCAGTTGCAAGTTATTTGTCAGAAAACGGAATAGACATTATATCCTCAGAAACACTATTGTTACAAAACTATGCAAAAGTTCTTTTTATTATCAGTACTCTAAAGGCTTTTAAAAGTCCTAATGATGAAGAAATCCGTTTTGAAATACTCTATTTTCTATACCACCATTTAGAAGTTAAAGAATCAAAAATATCTTTTTTTAAAGAACTTTCAAAAGCGGATTACAAGACAGTTATAAATTATTTAAAAGATTACGGGGTATCATTTGAGTTTTCATCATTTCATCAATTACCATTTTATGAAAAAATTGAAGAAATTATTAGAGGCTTTAATTTGGTGAAATCTTCTGATGCCTATATTCAATTTTTTCTTGATATAGTCTTAGAAGAACAAAGAAAAGGGACTGATATTAATGAGTTCTTAGAGTTTTGGGAACAAAAAAAAGAGCGGTTGAGTATTGTGGCTCCAGAAAGTACATCAGCTGTTCAGATTATGACCATACATAAATCTAAAGGACTTGAGTTTCCAGTGGTTATTTTCCCCTCTGATGTTGATATTTACCGACAAGTAAAACCAAAATCATGGTTGGATGAATTGCCAGAAATGTATGACGGTTTCAAAGAATTGTTAGTTGATTATAGTAAAAATTTAAGCATTGTAAGCGAAAGAGGTTTGGCTATTTATAATCAACAAAGAGAAGCGTTAGAATTAGATAATTTTAATTTATTATATGTGACTTTAACGAGAGCTGTAGAGCAGTTGCATATAATTACTGAAAGGAAAATATCCGCAAAAGGAGATGAGAATACAAATTTTTATTCCGGTGTTTTTATCAATTATTTAAAGCAAAATAATTTATGGGAAGAAGCTATTTTAGAGTATTCTTTTGGATCAGAAAACAGAGTTAGTGAAAAAAACAATGAAGGTTCAGTTGCTCAAATTCATGATAAATTTATTTCAACTCCTTGGCAAGAACACAATATTATCTTATTACCAGGTGCTTCTAAATTATGGAATACAGAACAAGGAGAAGCTGTTAATTTTGGAAACTTATTTCATGAAATTTTTTCAAAAATTATTACCAAAAACGACGTTGATAATATTGTTTCTCAGTATTACAAACAAGGGGTTATAGATGTCAAACAATCAGAGTTTATTCTTCAAAGTATTTATAATGTTGTAAACCATCCAGAACTAGCAGCTTATTTTACTGATGGGAACACTGTTTTTAATGAAAGAGAAATTGTAGCGCTAGATAATCAAGTAATTATTCCTGATAGATTGGTTTTTACGAAAGAAAATGAGATTGTAATTATTGATTATAAGACCGGAGTGGCCTCAACAAAGCACCATCAACAATTATTAAAATATGAAAGAGTTTTAAAAACGATGGATGTTAAAGTTGATAAAAAATTGTTGATTTATATAAATAAAAAAATAGATATTATTAGTGTATAGTCAAAAAAAATAAACTTTGTAACTTTGTATTTATAAAATTTACAAAAAATGTACTCAAAAATTAAAGATACTCTAAAGAAAAATCTTCAAGAAATAAAAGATGCTGGTTTGTACAAAACTGAAAGGATTATAACAACTTCTCAAGATACAGTAATCCGAGTGTCTACGGGTGAAGAGGTTTTGAATTTTTGTGCTAATAATTATTTAGGATTGTCAAATCATCCAGCGGTAATTCAGGCTGCAAAAGACACGATGGATTCTCATGGTTTTGGAATGTCTTCCGTACGTTTTATATGTGGAACTCAAGACATACACAAAAAATTAGAGAAAAAAATTGCAGATTTTTATACAACAGAAGATACCATTCTATATGCAGCAGCTTTTGATGCAAATGGGGGTGTTTTTGAACCTTTGTTATCTAAAGAAGACGCTATTATTTCTGATAGCTTAAATCATGCTTCTATTATTGATGGAGTTCGTTTGTGTAAGGCTGCACGATACAGATACAACAATAATGACATGTTTTCATTAGAAGAGAAGTTAATTGAAGCAAATAATAAAAAGCACCGTTTTAAAGTTATTGTTACTGATGGTGTTTTTTCAATGGACGGTATTGTTGCTAAGTTAGATGAAATTTGTGATTTAGCAGATAAGTATGATGCCTTGGTTATGGTTGATGAATGTCATGCAACTGGATTTTTAGGCAAGACGGGAAGAGGTGCTGTTGAGCTTAAAAATGTAATGGACAGAGTTGATATTATCACAGGGACCTTAGGCAAAGCTCTTGGGGGGGCCATGGGAGGTTACACAACGGGTAAGAAAGAGATTATTGAAATTTTACGTCAACGTTCAAGGCCCTATTTATTTTCGAATTCTCTAGCTCCAGCAATTGTGGGTGCCTCTATAAAAGTGTTTGATTTAATTTCTGATGACACTTCTCTAAGAGATAAATTAGAGTGGAATACTAACTATTTTAGAACAGAAATGGAAAAATCTGGATTTGACTTAGTTGGTGCAAATTCGGCAATTGTTCCTGTTATGGTATACGATGCTAAGCTATCGCAGACAATGGCTCAAAAGTTGCTAGAAAAAGGAATCTATGTTGTAGGTTTCTTTTTCCCAGTGGTTCCAAAAGAAAAAGCAAGGATAAGAGTGCAGTTATCAGCCGCGCACACTAAAGAGCAATTAGACAAAGCTATATCTTCATTCATAGAAGTTGGGCATGCCCTAAAAATTCTATAAAGTTGAGTGCTGAATTTGTATTTAGTTTGAATGTTTTGTTAATTTTCCTTTGTAATTACATCATAAGTTTTTACTTTTGAGAATTAATAAAAATAACTTTTAACTTAAATTATTGAAAATGAAAGTATTAAAATTAGTTGTAATGGCTCTGTTAATGGTGTCAACGGTTAATATAACAACTGCACAAGATTACAACAATCCATGGGCTGTAGGCTTTGGAGCTAATATTGTAGATTATAAGATGTATAAGGATTTTTCTCGATCTTTTGATGATTTATTGGGGAATGAAGATTGGAATGTTTTACCATCCATATCAAGAATTTCTGTTGAGAAGTATCTAGAGCAAGGGTTTAGTTTACAACTAGCTGGTTCGATGAACAAGATAAATCATACATCAGCTATCAATGATGAAGATGGTTTATTGTATTTTGCTGTAGATGCAATTGTGAAGTACGATTTAAACAATTTAATTGGAGATACCTCATGGTTTGATCCTTTTGTGTATTTAGGTGGTGGTTATACTTCTATTGACTCTGAAGGAGAAGGGGTATATAATGTAGGTATAGGTTTTAATACTTGGTTCAGTGAAAATCTAGGGTTGAATTTTCAAACAGGAACAAAAGATGGTTTTTCTGATAAATTAATGATTCACTACCAAACCTCTGTTGGTTTAGTTATTAAATTCGGAGGGAATGATACTGATGGAGATGGTGTTTATGACAAAGACGATGCTTGTATAGATGTTGTTGGTTTAAAAGAGTTCAATGGTTGTCCTGATGCAGACGGAGATGGAGTGAAAGATTCTGACGATGCTTGTCCAAATGTAGCTGGTTTAGCAGCTATGAATGGCTGTCCTGATGCAGACGGAGATGGAATTGCTGATAAAGATGATATGTGTCCTAATGCTAAAGGAGCAAAAGCTAACAATGGTTGTCCTGATTCAGACGGAGATGGTGTTGTAGATAAAGATGACAAGTGTGTTTCTCAAGCTGGACCAGCTGCCAATGCAGGTTGTCCTTGGCCAGATACAGATGGAGATGGGATCTTAGATAAAGATGACAAATGTCCATCAGTTGCAGGTGTTGCTTCAGAGGGAGGATGTCCAGAAGTAATTTCAAATAAAGCTATAATGGGGATAGATACATTTGCTAAAGCTATTTTATTTTACACAGATAAAGCGACCTTTAAACCAGGATCTACTGAAGAGTTAGATGGAATGTTAGCGATTATGAATAAATTCCCTTTATCCGAATTTGCAATAAGAGGATATACAGATACTACAGGAAGCATATCAGGAAATTTAAAATTATCTGAAAAAAGAGCCAATGCTATTAGAAACTACTTAGTTGAGAAAGGTATTGATGCTTCAAGGTTAACAGCCAAAGGTTTTGGTCAAAGTAATCCAATAGACTCTAATGATACTAGAGCTGGTAGAGCTAACAATAGAAGAGTAGAGGTTAAGGTAACCAACTAGTTTTTCTAACATAAATTTAAAAAAAGTCTCATCAGAAATGATGAGACTTTTTTTTTAAAAACTTTTTTTATTCCGTGCAAAAAAGTACCTTTGCATCTGAAAAAATAAGACTGAAGTCTTGTACGTAAAATAATAACTTTAATTAGATAC
>JAQWIO010000113.1 GCA_029248845.1 Polaribacter sp.
AAGGAAGTTTTTTCTTTTATCTACAAAGCACCTTTTGAAAATGGTTTGACTGAGCACGAATTAGATCATGTGATGATTGGTTATTATGAAGATAAACCAAATATAAACAAAGATGAAGTAGAAAACTATAAATGGATGACAGTGATAGATGTAAAAAACGATATTAAAAAACAACCACAGGCGTATACTGAGTGGTTTAAAATTATATTTGATAAATCTTTTAAAAAACTTAAAAATGCCTAAAGTTACAGTTCACAGAAAAGCTCATTTTAATTCAGCTCACAGATTATATAGAAAAGAGTGGGCCGATGAAAAAAATTCACAAGTTTTTGGAAAATGCAATAATCCATATTACCATGGTCACAATTATGAATTAATAGTTTCCGTAAAAGGTGAAATAGATCCTGAAACAGGATTTGTTATGGATTTGTCAATTTTGAGAGGATTGATAAAATCCGAAATTGAAGATTATTTTGATCACAAAAATTTAAATATAGAACTTGAAGAGTTTAAAGACCTAAACCCAACAGCAGAAAATATATCTGTAGTTATTTATAATAAACTTCGAGAAAAGATATCTCAAGACCTTGAATTGTCGATTAAATTATATGAGACACCCCGTAATTTTGTTACATATTCAGGAGAATAGTTTGTATTTGTGATAAATTTTAATTAAAAAAATAATAGAAATCTAAAAAAATATATGAATGTAATTGCTATGATTCCCGCACGTTACAGTGCATCTCGTTTTCCTGGTAAGTTAATGAAAGATTTAGCAGGAAAACCTGTTATTTTGAGAACTTATGAAGCCGTATTGCACACAAATTTATTTGATGATGTATATATTGTAACAGATTCTGATGTTATTTTTAAAACGATTAAAGATGCAGGAGGAAAAGTAATTATGAGCAAAGAAGTCCACGAATGTGGCTCCGATAGAATTGCAGAGGCTGTAAAAAATATTGAAACAGACATCGTTATTAATGTGCAAGGTGACGAACCTTTTATTGATAAAATTTCATTATCTAAATTGATAGATGTTTTTAAGAATGATCTTTCAAATGAGATAGATTTAGCGTCTTTGAAAGTACAAATAACTAGCAAAGAAGATATCGAAAACCCAAATATTGTAAAGGTTATTACCGATGTTAATAATTTAGCAATTTACTTTTCCAGAAGTGTAATACCCTATCATAGAAATAAAGAGATAAAAATAAAATTTTATAAACATAAAGGAGTTTATGCATTCAGGAAACAAGCATTATTAGATTTTTATAATACTCCAATGACACCTCTTGAGGCATCAGAAAAAATAGAAGCCATCAGATATCAAGAAATAGGTAAAAAAATTAAAATGGTAGAAACAAATGTAGAAGCCGTTGGTATCGATACTCCAGAAGATTTAGAAAAAGCTATTCGATTTTTAAATCAACAATAATGAAAAAAATTAGTAATGAAATAAAAGTAATAGCTTTTGATGCTGATGACACCCTTTGGGTAAATGAGACTTATTTTAGAGATGCCGAACATAAATTTGCAAAATTATTAGCAAAGTATGAGACTGAAAATAAAATTAATCAAGAGCTTTTTAGAGTAGAAATAAAAAATTTAAAAAATTACGGATACGGAATTAAGGGATTTGTACTTTCTATGATAGAATGTGCTTTAGAAATCTCGAATCATCAAGTACATCAAAAAACAATAGAAGATATTTTAAACATAGGTAAAGACATGTTACAAAAACCTAT
Source organism: Polaribacter sp. (assembly GCA_029248845.1). Lineage (GTDB taxonomy): Bacteria > Bacteroidota > Bacteroidia > Flavobacteriales > Flavobacteriaceae > Polaribacter. Next base: position 1,749 of record JAQWIO010000113.1, read on the forward strand.
AAAATTATTGGATGGAATTGAAAAGGTTTTAAGAAGTCTTCAAGGAAAATATAAATTAATTGTTGCTACAAAAGGAGATTTGTTAGATCAAGAACGAAAATTAGAAAACTCGAATTTGTTACAATATTTCCATCATGTAGAAGTAATGTCCGATAAAAAGGAGAAAGATTATCTGAAGTTAATTAATCATTTAGATATAAAACCGTCTGAACTTTTAATGATTGGTAACTCATTAAAATCTGACGTCTTGCCATTGGTGCAAATAGGAGCATCTGCAATTCATGTTCCGTTTCACACAACTTGGGTTCATGAGGAAGTTACAGTAGATCTCTCTTCTAAAGTTAAATACTCTACCATTTCAAATATAAAAGAAGTTTTAACGCTATTTTAAATAAATAAACTAAATTTGCAGGATAAAAATTATAATAAGTTATGGCAAGTATTAAAAACTTAAAAAAAGATATTAATTACGTTTTAGGGGATGTTATTGACTATGCATTAGACGTTTCAATATTAAAAAATGCACCAGAAAAAGGAGAGGCAATTATCGATGAGGCAATTGAGATTTTTGATAATTTAGTTTCTAAAATAAACGATAATAAAGTAGAAAATAAAAAATCTCACTTTAAAGCTATCCATCAAGAATTAGAAACAAAAGCTAAAAGTTTAGTTGAAAAGATCAACAGCTTATAATCTTCTCAAATTTTACAGAAATATTAACATCATCATTGAATAAATGATGGTTTTTTTTATTAAATTTATATAGGAATACTAAAAGCGTGAACTAAACGTTTTATGTATGTAATAAAAGTTATAATAAATGGCTAGAGAAATGTTTGAGTATACTAAAATGATACTAACGAAAGTAAGCTTTAATTCGGTTTTGTTTCAAAAGGAAGTTGAAAAGGCATTAAAAAGGTTGTTGCCCTATGAAATAGACGAGTTAATAATTTGGTTACAACAGTTTATTGCAAATAAACCAGAATTATATTCTTGTATGACTTTACTTTCTAAATAATTTTTAAAAACAAAACATTCTTTTATTTATCCCGTTTATTTGAATTTCCTTTTTTGTACTTATTCATTATTTTTCTTCCAAATTCTATTTCTGCTAATTTTAATTTAATAATTTTTTTATAGGAAATTATTTTTTGAATTTTATTTATAAAATCTTTTTTAGATTCATAAATTTTCTTGTCGTTTTTTAACTTTAACAATAATAATTTTTCCGCTTTTTCTTCAGAAAGCTTATCAATATTCCCTTTTTCCATGGTTGCCTTTTTTATTTCTGATCTAAATTTAATTCGAAGAAGATGTTGTTCTTTATCATTTGCATTATAAATTGGCCAAAATTTTTCAGCCTCATTAGAAGTTAAATTTAATTGGTTTGATATGTAGGCAATTTTAAGAGTTCTAATTTTTTCTTTACTTTCTTTTTTAACCTGACCAAATATAGATAAGACACAAAAAAGAAAAATACTTGTAATGATTATTGGTTTTTTCATAACTTTAGGTTTAATTTAGTTCGTATAATAGATAGGAGTTATCAATAGAATACATATATTCCTCAATTATTTCATCTCCTATTGATGAAAAATAAAAATCGTTTTCTTCTAAAATGTTTTCTGCTTCAACGATTGCAATGTCATTTAAATAAATATCGCTACTATTCAACCAATACTCAATCTCATTTTCAGTAAGAGTGTCAATAGTTAGTTCTTCAGTTTTGTCAAAAATAAAAGAATTTAAACCAATAAATAAAAGAACAGAAGCTGCTACTGTTGTTGGAATAATTTTTAAAATTCGTTCTTTAAAAGAGATTACTTTTGTTTCATTGACAGTCGATGGTGATACTACTTTTACTAAAAGATTTTTTTCAAATTCTTTAAAATATGTATTAGGTATATCAAAGCCACTTTTATTTTTAAAATATTCTTCAGCTAATTTTATATTAATTTCTTCTTCTATTGCATTAAAATAGTTTTTTGGAACAGAAAACCCATTTTTTTTTCTAGATATTGAGTTTAAAAACTCTTCGCTATTTTTTAGATGATTTGACATGATATATTTTAGACCTTTCGTTTTTTAAAAGGTTTAATTTGTTTTC
>JAQWIO010000117.1 GCA_029248845.1 Polaribacter sp.
TACTTTAGAAGATAGACGACCCAACGTTTGCCCGTCCGCATCAACTAAAACCCACTCCTTGTTTACGGTAGCGCTGTTTGCTGATACTGTTTTGTAACTTAATGTGTTCATAATTACACGATTAGTTTTTGTAAATTAATATTATTCATTTTCCTTAAAAAAGGAGTGCAAATATATCTCTTTTTATTTGATTGACAAATAGTGTTTTGTATTTATTTCAACCATGGTTTTTTAGAGTTATTTGTTTCGGTAAAATAATAAAGTTGAAAAAAACTAAAAAAGAACTTTTGTTTTGAATAACAGGGGTTCGCGAGTTCGCTTATTATTAAAATGTCAATTATAATTCATAACAATCCCCTTCTTTTGCAAATTGAAAACCTAATTTTTCAATTTTTTTTCGTTCTTTTTCTCTTTTTGAAGTGTTCGGTTTGTATGGTTAAAGTGAATAAAAATTACTTTATTTTTTGTTGCTAATGATTCATTTTTAAACAAACTAATCGTTTCTTCTATAAATGGATGAGGCACTTCTGTCATAGCTCTTTTTACCTCTTTTTGATCAAAAAAAGTGGCGTCTATTAAACGCATAATCTACTTTTTTTACCTGCTGAATGATGTTTCGTTCCCAACGAGACCATTTATCAATATCTGGGATAAATAATACAGATTTTTTTGAACTCTCTATTTTATAACCCACCGTTTCTGAAAATTCATCCCTATGTGGAACTAAAAAAGGGGTTACATCAAGTCTGTTATTAAGAACCATTGTAGAATCGTGCTGTAAATTTTGTAGTGAAACCAATTGACTCCATGGGCCATTGTTTGTTAAATATGTTTTCATTTTTGGCATTGCAAAAACTTTAATGTTTTTTTTACTAAAAGCTTCTCTTCCAAAATACATCAATCCAGTATAGTGACCTATATGAGCGTGTGTTAAGAAAATACCCTCAATTATTTTTTCTTTCTTTAAATGATATTGTTCTAATGCAGCTAATTGAGTATGCATATCTGGAGTCGCATCAAACAACCATTTTTGTTGATTTTCAAGATCCACTAAACCCAAAGGGGATACACTTTTTTCACTGTTTTTCCCATTATAGAAATTAGCACAACATTCTTTTTGATACCCAATATGAGGATAGCCTCCGTCTTGAGTAATTCCTAAAACAGTTAGATATTGTTTGCTTTTTATTGAGAGCTTCTCTTCGTTTTTACTTTTAGACTTTTCACAGGAAGTTAGTAGAGCAATGACAAAAAAAATAATATTTTTTTCACGAGACTGAATTTGATCTCAATTTACAAAAAAGAAAAACCCCAACAAAAGGTTGAGGTTTTAACTATATTTTTTTTAAAATTAAACCATTACCCTCCATCCATAAGGATCTTTGGCTTTGTTGGTTTGTATATCAGTTATTGTTTTTTTTAGTATTTCAGCAAAAGGAGTTTTCAACGCTGGTATATCATATTCTGTCTCTTGATAACCAAAACCGGAGATTGGAGAAATTACAGCAGCAGTTCCCGCTCCAAACATTTCTTTTAAACTACCATTTTGGGCAGCTGCAATTACTTCAGACACAGAAATTTTTCTAATTTCTACATCAATGTTCATATCTTTTGCTATTTGAATGATGCTTTTACGTGTAATTCCATCTAAAATACGATCATTAGTAGGACTCGTAATTAGGGTATCATTAATTCTAACAAAAATATTCATAGCGCCAGCTTCTTCTATATATTCATGTGAATTGTCATCTGTCCAAATTACTTGATTATAGCCTTTTTCTATTGCCAATTGTGTAGGGTAAAATTGTGCTGCATAATTCCCTCCAGCTTTTGCAAAGCCAACACCTCCGTTGGCAGCACGCGCATATTTTTCTTCAATTAAAACCTTTACTTCTCCGCCAAAATAAGCGCCAGAAGGAGCTGTACAAATGATAAACTTATAAGCATCTGCAGGAGAAGCATGAAACCCAATCCCGGAAGCAAACATAAAAGGTCTTATGTATAGAGAACTGCCTTCATTTGTTGGAATCCAATTAGTATCAATTTCTAATAATTTTTTCAATCCATCCATAAAAATTTCTTCAGGAATATGTGGGATTACCAGACGTTCTGCAGATTTGTTTAATCGTTTCCAGTTTTCTAAAGGCCTGAATAATAGGGAATTCCCATGGGTATCTTTGTAGGCTTTCATCCCTTCAAAAATAGATTGTCCATAATGAAAAATTTTTGCTGCTGGATCTAATGATATTGGAGAATATGGTTTAATAACAGGTGTTTTCCATTCTCCATTTATGTAATCACATTCTAACATATGGTCAGAATATACGCTACCAAAAGGTAAATTGTCAAAATCTACAGAGTTGATCTTCGATTTTTCTATAGGTTGAATTTCTATCTTCGATTTCATTCTATTTGATTGAATTGAAAAACAAATGTACATAAAATATTTATCTGACAATAGAACAAATCATTGCTTTTGCTCTTTCAAATATGTACTTTTGAGGGGTAAATGGTAAAATTAGAAATCATGAAATATTTTATACAATTTTTGGTAGTTACTTTGTTGCTTTTGACTTGTTGTAAAAAAGAAAAAAAGAGCGATAAAGAAATAAAAAACGTTCATAAAGAAGCTATTTACAATTCTTTTGGAGAGAAGATGTCTTTTGATAAAATACTTACTTCAGAAGCCCTTTTAACTAAATTCAATACCTTGAAGACAGGCGACACATTGAATGTAAAGTTTGCTTCTAAAATTAAAGAAGTCTGTTCAAAAAAAGGTTGTTGGATGAAACTTTCTTTGAGTGAAGAAACAGAAGTAATGGTTCGTTTTAAAGAGTATGGATTTTTTATGCCCTTAGATTCTGAAGGAAGAGAAGTAGTTGTAAACGGCAAAGTGTTTTTAAAAGAAACAGGAGTGGCAGAATTACAACATTATGCAACAGATGCTGGGAAATCTGAAGATGAAATAGCAAAAATTACAGCCCTAAAAAAAGAATTTTTCATTGAAGCTTCAGGCGTTTTAATGAAAAAAAATAAAGGATAATTTATAAATATATGGTTTAAAATTCCTCAAAATTAAATGATGAATTTGTTAGAAATATGAAAAGAGAAATAGTGATAACTTCAGACGGTTCTACAACCATTCATTTGCCAGATTGGAACGAGCAATATCATTCTAAACATGGAGCAATACAAGAGGCATATCATGTTTTTATAAGAGCAGGATTCGAGAAAATTTTACAACGAAAAAAGGAAGCTATTTCTATTTTAGAAATTGGTTTTGGTACTGGGTTAAATGCATTTATTACTTTTTTGGAAACCAAAAAGACAGACTTTAGTGTAAATTATGTTGGCGTAGAAGCATATCCCGTTAGTATTGATGAAGTGATAAAATTGAATTATGTTTCTGAGCTAAATGCAGAAAAGCACCAAATTATTTTTGATAAAATGCACGTCGCCCCTTGGGGGAAAAATCATTCAATTTATAAGGGTTTTAATCTTACTAAAAGAAAACAATTTTTTGAAGATATTCATGATGAAAATACATTCGATTTATTATATTTTGACGCATTTGGGGCAGAACATCAACCAGAATTATGGACTGTAGAGATCTTCTTAAAGATGTTTACAGCGCTAAAAAAAGAAGGAGTTTTAGTTACTTATTCAGCAAAAGGAAGTGTAAGAAGAGCAATGTTAGAAGTAGGTTTTACAGTTGAGCGTTTAGCTGGCCCTCCCGGGAAAAGAGAAATGTTGAGAGCAACTAAATAAAACGTGGGGCAACCAGTTCTTGTTCTAGTAAATTGAATAAGAAAGCTTAAATTTGTTTTAAAAAGAACAAGATGGAATTCAAAAGAAAATTTGGAAGGAAAAAAGAGTCAAAACCAAATAGAGGGCTTTTTTTCGTATTACTTTTGGTCGTTGTTTTAATACTTTGGTTTAAGGCGGAAGATATTATGAATGGGATATTTTAGAAGTGAAATCTCAAATTTTTAACTGAAAGAGTTATTTTTTAAAACTTCGTCCTTTCCATTTGTATCTAAAAAAGAGAGATTTAAAAAGGACTATTAAACTAAAAAAAGGATACAGAAAACTTGCAGGAGCAAACCATTTATAAAATGAATCTTTTTGATTAAAAAATATAATTGTTGGCCAGAACAATAACAAATCAATACTCATTTTTAAAATAAAAACAACCAAAAAAAGGGCTAACGATTCAATGCAAAGAGTATACACAACAGAGAAGTTAGTAAGTAACACAAGTACGCCAATTAATTTCATGAACATAGAACTAGAATTCCCAGTTTTTGCAACCCATCTTGTTCTTTGGTTTACTAGATCAGTCCAATTTTTTACAGGAAAAGTAGTTACAATTGCCTCTTTAGATTTTAGGTATATGACATTTTTTTTATCTGCTTTCAAAAATTTTTCAAACAGAAAAATATCATCGCCACTTGCGATGTTATTATTCCCATCAAATCCATGTAGTTTTATAAATTCTTTTTTCTTATATCCTAGATTTGCACCATTACATAAAAAGGGAAAATTAGATCCAAAACTTCCAATAGTAGTTCCTTGCATACTTAAAAAATCGAGTACTTGAAATTGTTCTAAAAAAGTATTTTTAACTTGATAATTTACAGGGGCAACAATCATTTTAGGGGCTTTCTTTTGAATGAAAGAAGCAAAGCTTTTCAACCAATTTTCAGATAGAATACAATCTGCATCAGTCGTTAGTATCCACTCATTTTTAGCAATAGAAATAGCGGTTGTGATGGCATCCTTTTTCGGAGAATTTGAGACCCTTTTATTTGTGAGTATTTGAATATTTGTTTTCGTATTAGGGAGTGTTTTTGTTATAATTTTAACAGAATTATCAGAGGAATCATCATTTACAAATAAAAACTCAACCAATTCGATTGGATACTTAATTTCTTCAATCGATTTTAATAAAAAAGGTAAATTCTTAGCTTCATTTCTAAATGGAATAATTACAGAAAAAGTAGTTTTGAGCTCACTTTTTTTAGCCGTAAATTCTTCACTTTTTATAAAGCCAATCGCTAAAATTACAATCAAAATCGTATAGGATAAAAACACCAAAAATAGCAACCAGATCATTTGTTAAAATTAGGTTTAAAAATGAATACAAAATAGCTTCCAATAATTGCAGGAATCATAAAATTAAGAATCCACATAAGTGTTGTTATGGATACAATTGTGAGTGGTTCAAAAATCAAAAATGAAAAAATCCACACAGCAACAGAGCTCTTTGTAACAAAATCAAATAAAGGAAAAACAGGAATAATAGAAGCTAATAAATACACAGAAGTAATGGCAGAAATAGCTTCAATATAAACAACATCGATATTAAAAATCAGCAATAAAAAGTAAAACTGATGAGAGAAAATTAAAAATCGTAAAAAAGAAATAAATGAAATATTTAGATTTAATTTCATTGGAATTATCATCATAAAATCTTGAATTTTTTTGAAATAAGAATTTTTATACTTTGAAACAAGAAACAATATAAAAACAGTAAAAATGAAGACACCAAAAAATTTAAACACTAGATGCATTTCAATTTCAATTTTATGGTTTAAAATAAAATAGCTGAAACCCACAACTCCAAAAACAACCGTTATGAGCATCTGATAAAAATTACCAACTAGGTTTAAACCGATAACTTTTTTTCTAAATGGTTTTTCAAAATACAATGCTTTTGCTCCATATTCTCCAATTCTATTTGGTGTAATTAAAGAGGTTGTTAAAGACGCTAAACTTTGCACAATTGCTTTTTTAAAAGAAGAATTGCCAATAACAGAAATTAATAAATGCCATTTCGTAATTTCTAAAAACCAATTAATAAAGGTGAAAAAGAATAGAAAAAGACTGTTTTTGAGTGTAAAAACCTTATTTTGAATCAAATTTTGGTAAAAAACAGAAAAGTCCATCTGCTCGTTTTTTAGCAATTTGGTATATATAAAATAACAACAACCAATAACTATAGAAAGTTTAATGAGTAGCGATAAGAATTGCTTAGTTTTGTATGAAATCGAATTGTTCATTCCTTGCAAAGTAATAAATATTCGTCAGTAAGTGTAAATAGAATTACAAAAACTATCTTAGATTTTGAAAACAGAAAAAATCATTTTAGGAATTGACCCAGGAACAACTATTATGGGGTTTGGTTTACTGAAAGTTATTGGTAAAAAGATGGAGTTTATTCAAATGAATGAATTGATGCTTAAAAAATACGACGACCATTATCTAAAATTAAAACTCATTTTTGAGCGTACAATAGAATTGATAGATACTTATCACCCAGATGAAATTGCTATTGAAGCTCCTTTTTTCGGAAAAAATGTGCAATCGATGTTAAAATTAGGAAGAGCTCAAGGGGTTGCCATGGCAGCTGGTTTATCGAGAGAAATACCAATAACAGAATATTTGCCAAAGAAGATAAAAATGGCAATTACTGGAAACGGAAATGCGAGTAAAGAGCAAGTTGCATTGATGTTAAAATCGTTGCTTAATCTAAAAACATTGCCAAAAAATTTAGATGCTACCGATGGTTTAGCGGCGGCAGTTTGTCATTTTTATAATTCAGGAAAAGCTGTTGGGGGGAAAAATTATTCAGGTTGGGCAAGTTTTGTAAAGCAAAATCCTAAGAAAGTAAAATAATTTGGCCGGAATCTACATTCACATACCGTTTTGCAAACAAGCCTGTTTTTATTGTGATTTTCATTTTTCTACCTCATTAAAAAAGAAAGATGAAATGATTTTATCCCTTGTAAAAGAGCTTAAAATTAGAAAAAACGAAATCCAAAACACTACTATTGAAACCATCTATTTTGGTGGAGGAACACCTTCTGTTTTACATGTGGATGAACTCCAATTTTTGATTGATACTATTTATGAACATTATACAGTTGTAAAGCATCCAGAAATTACTTTAGAAGCAAATCCTGATGATTTATCAGAAGAAAAAATAATACAACTTTCTGAGTCTCCAATTAATAGATTAAGTATTGGTATCCAATCTTTTTTTGAGAAAGATTTAACCCTAATGAATAGAGCTCATAATTCTCATGAAGCAAAAAAATGTCTATCCATAGCTACCCAATATTTTAAAAATATTTCAGTGGATTTAATTTATGGAATTCCTGATTGCACAAATGATCAATGGAGAGAGAACATTAAAATAGCCTTAAGTTATGGAGTGCCGCACATATCGAGTTATGCTCTAACCGTAGAGCCTAAAACAGCATTAGAAACTCTAATCAATAATGGTAAAATTAAAAAGGTTCATGAGCAGAAGGTTGCATCGCAATTTCAGATACTAACAGAAGAATTACAGAAAGCCGATTTTGTCCACTATGAATTGTCAAATTTTGGGAAAGAGGGTTTTTTTAGTAAAAACAACTCCTCTTATTGGTTGGGAAAACCCTATTTAGGAATAGGACCATCGGCACATTCTTTTGATGGGAAACAACGAAGTTGGAATGTTAAAAATAATACGAAATATATTAAAATTTTGTTAGAAAATCAGTTGCCAATAGAAAGAGAAACGTTAACTAAAACGGACCAATACAACGAGTATATAATGACAGGTTTGCGAACAATTTGGGGGGTTTCTTTAGTTACAGTTACTGATAATTTTGGAAGAAATTATGCAATCTATTTAAAAAGTGAATCAGAAAAATATATTCAGCAAGAATTATTGTATTTTGAAGATGAAATATTGAAAACAACAAAAAAAGGAAAATTTTTAGTAGACGGAAT
>JAQWIO010000130.1 GCA_029248845.1 Polaribacter sp.
AATGCGATGAAGTATTTTATCAATACCCAAGAATGGTCTGCTAATGACAATATTGATATATTTTATTTTTCATCCTTTGATGAATCCTGGAAAGTTGGTGCAGAAGGAGATGTTGGAGCTTATTGGGGATTGTGGGATAAAAATGAGCAATTCAAGTTTTAAAAAATAAATCAAATCAACTAATGTGCTGAACTTTATGAATTTACATTTATAGGGTTTTAATTTTTTAAAGCATGCTTTTTTTAAACTTAATACTATTGTTTTTAACCATACATTACCCAAACAAATATCTTTTGCTTGCTAAATAACTGAAATTTTTATTCCCCACTCAAAGAAAATATTTCCATTAAAATAAGGGTTTTTTAATAAGATTATTGTAGTTATCAATTTTGTATGTTTTTTGTCGTGGCTATACATGTTAATTTATTATATATTAATGTTAATATTGTGTATAAACTATCAATAATCAACAATTATGAAAAAAATTACATTCTTTATCTTTTTAATGACATTTTCAATAGGAAATGCACAAATAGATCCTTCAGATGATTTTGAAGGAAATGGAAATATTACATGGAAAGCAGATAATAATGAAATGAATACTTCCTTTGACAATCCTGCACCAGGAGGAATTAATACTTCAGCAAAAGTTTTAGAATATTCTGACGAAGGAGGTACATATTCAAACATTCAATTTGATTTAAGCACAGATACTAACGTAAAGTATGATTTAACTACAAAAAATGTTTTTACCCTAAAAGTATTTGTACCAACTCCTACAGTTGCTGTTACTCAATCTAAGATTTTATGGCTCAAGCTTCAAGACGGTAGTAAGGGAGGAAATTCTTGGGAAGGTCAAGTTGTTAAAGAACAAGCATATGAGTACGATGTATGGCAAGAACTTACCTTTGATTTTTCTTCCATTAAAAGTTCATTAGACAGAAGCAGACTAGTCATACAATTTAATGGTGAAAATAACTCAGAACACGTAAAAGCATATATTGATGACATTTCAATTGGAGAAGGTGACGGAACAGTTGTAGACCCACCAGCTGCCCCGGTTCCTTCAATAGCTGATGGAAATGCATATAGTATTTATAACGATACTAATGGATACACATCGACATTCCCTGTTGAATATTCTTTTGGTTCAGCTACTGATGTAGACCTAGATGATGGAACTGATGTTAATAATGCCTTAAAAGTAGACCTAAGTTCGGCAGGATTTGGGCAAGGTGAAGGAGGTCCAGATGACGTCTCAGAATATAATTATGTTAACTTTAATTACTGGTATTCTGGCACCTCTGGATTCAGATTTGTAATGATCGATAACGATGGTACTGTTAGCGAATTTCACTATGAGATTGGTTCTGTCGCTGAGGGTGATCAAGCTGATATAGTGTCAGAAACTTGGACACAACTTTCCATTCCAATGTCTTTTTTTACAGATTCAGGGATGGACAGTTCTAAACTATTCCAATGGAAAGTAGATCGTTACAGAGTTGATTCAAATAATGGAGGATTACTTTTTTTAGATAATATTATACTTACAAAAAACAATATATTATCAGTAGAGGATACTAATACTTTTAAATCTATTATCTATCCAAACCCTACTTCAAGTAGATTAACTATTTCTGCACCGAAAATTATTAACAATGTAGCTATATACAATCTATTAGGGAAACAAGTAATGAGCATAGAGGTTAACAAAAATACTGAGTCTATAGATGTTTCTAATTTACCTTCTGGTGTGTATTTAATTAGGTACAATGTTGATAATGCTGTTGGAACTGCTAAATTTGTAAAGCAGTAATAACAAGCTTATTTATAAAAACTAAAACGCTCAAATTAACTTTTGAGCGTTTTTTTATGCTTTAAAGTTATCTTTCATCAGAAATTGATATCTTCGTTTTTAAATTTTTATTCCAGGAGAAACGGATATTTATGTGTGTATAGACGGTACTTGTAAATTACCGGTTCAAAATGTCGATAAAGCACTCTTTAGTATAAAAAAAATGTAAATTAGTATATAGATCGAAATCATGGAAGGTTCAGAGAAAAACATAAATAATATCTTCAGAATTGAGGGGGTAGTCCAACATTATGATTGGGGTGGAAAGAGTTTTATTCCAAATTTACTATCGGAAACGAACTCTAATAATATTTCTTATGCTGAATATTGGTTAGGAGCCCATGCAAAAGCTCCTTCAATGGTGAAAGTTCAACAAGAAAACATTCCTTTAGATATTTTTTTAAATCAGAATCCAACTGAAAATTTAGGTTTATCTGTAGTGAAAAATTTTGGGAAACTTCCCTATCTTTTTAAAGTACTCGATGTGCATAAAATGCTTTCTATACAGGTACATCCAACCATAGAAGCTGCCAAGAAGGGGTATGAACTCGAAAATAAAAAGGGGATTCCATTAACGGCGAACAATAGAAATTACAAAGATAAAAATCACAAACCAGAAATAATGGTTGCGTTAAGTGATTTTTGGTTGTTACATGGCTTTTTAGAGCGCGAGAAATTGATTAAAAACTTACAAGAAATAAAGGAATTTCATTTTTTACTAGCCACCTTTTTAGCAAAAGGTTATTTAGGTTTGTATAAGAAAGTGATGGAGTTTACACAAGAGGAAGTAAATAATGTACTTAGCCCCTTGTTAGAGAGAATTTCTGTCAAATTTTTAAAGAATGAATTAGAAAAATCTTCACCAGCATATTGGGCAGCCAAATCCTCAGAGCATAAAAAATCAACAAATATTGATAAAGGAATCTTTTCTATTTTCTTTTTTAATATCTTACAATTATCAAAAGGAGAGGCAATTTTTCAAGATGCAGGGGTACCACATGCCTATTTAGAGGGTAAAAATATGGAGTTAATGGCAAATTCTGATAATGTTTTAAGAGGTGGCTTAACCAGCAAACATATTGATGTTGAAGAGCTTCTAAAAAACACTATATTTGAAGAGACAATTCCTACTATTTTATACGGAAATAAAGATAAAAGCAATGGAGAACTTGTATATCAAACCAAAGCGAAAGATTTTGAACTTAGTAAAATAGAACTGCTGGCAACTTCGATCCATACATCTATTTCTAATTCTGTAGAAATTTTAATTGCTATTAAGGGATCAGCAACTATTACAGAAAATGAAAATACGCTCTTCTTAGAAGAGGGACAATCAATTCTTATCAAACCCACCACAGCTTATACCATTCAAACGAATTCTTGGGTAGAGATGTATAAAGCCAGGGTTCCTGAATAAATTTAATTAATTTCAATTATTTATCCGCTATTAATTTTTCTACTAAACGCTCTAATCTTAAAATTTTAGCATCTTGCTTTTTCATCTTACAATTTTGTTCTTTCATTTTACCCTCTTGTTCTTTCAATGCATTGATAAGCACCGGAACCAATCCTTGATAGTTTATGGCTAACATCTTATTGTTATCTACACTTACGAGTTCAGGAAACACCTCTTGAATGTTTTGAGCCAATAGGCCTATTTTTTGTTTGCCATTTCTTTTTAGGGTGTAGGTCTTTCCGTCTATCAGCAGCAGTTTTGCTGAGGTAGCACCCAACGATACAATATTGGTTTTTAGTCTCGCATCTGAAGCAACGACTACATCTCCATTGACTGTTAAGTTGTTTTCAAAGGTTGCATCATTTTCTGATAATGTAAGTACATCATTAGAAGCAGTTCGTAAACCTGCTGCATAAATAGTAGCACCCGAATTTTGTCCCATGTAAACTGCGGTTACATATTCATTACCAAGAGTTACAGAGTTATCCGCTTGTCCTGTTGTTTGATAACCAATTACTATTTGATTTTTTGCAGTAATCTTACTTGCCTTAGCTTCAAAACCAAAAGCAGTATTTTCAGCTCCTGAGTAGTTAGTGTTTAAAGCTTTAAACCCATAAGCGGTATTAGAATGCCCTGATTGATTATTCATTAAAGCAAAAGTTCCAGACGCGGTGTTACCAGTTCCAGTATTGTTATCCCTTAAAGCAAAAGCTCCAAACGCGGTATTATAATTCCCCGAATAGTTATCCTGTAAAGCATAAACTCCAGATGCGGTATTATTACTTCCGAAGGTGTTTTGTTCTATGGCATAAGCTCCATACGCGGTATTGTTTTGACCTGATGAGAATATTGGTGTATCATTTTTTAGAGCATAGGACCCATACTTGGTATTGTTCTGAGCATATATATTAAATACAACCGCTATTGTTATAATTGTAAGTGTTTTTTTCATAGTATTTGTAAAATTTCTATCCATAATAAATATAATACTTTTAAATGACAATTAAAAATAAATATTAACTTTTTGAGTCAATTGAGAATTCTGATATTATTTTAAGAGGTGGGGTAACGAGTAAACATATGATGTTGAAGAGCTTCTAAAAAACACTAGATTTGAAGAGACAATTCCTACTATTTTATACGGAAATAAAGATCAAAGCAATGGAGAGCTTGTGTATCAAACCAATGCTAAATATTTTGAAATGAGTAAAGTTGAGTTGGTTTCGTCTGTAGTGCATCGCTCTGTGTCAAACTCTGTAGAAATTTTAATTGCTATTAAAGGGTTGGCAACTGTTAAAGAAAATGAAGAAGCTCTTTTCTTAAAAAAGGGACAATCAATTCTTATCAAATTGAGCACAGCTTATACCATTGAAACGAATTTTGAGGTAGAGATTTATAAAGTGGGGGTCCTAAATAAGTTCAATTATTTATCTGCTATTAATTTTTCTACCAAATGCTCTAGTCTTAAAATTTTAGCATCTTGTTTTTCCATCTTATCATCTTGTTTTTCCATCTTATCATCTTGTTCTTTCATCTTAGCATTTTGTTCTTTCAATGCATTGATAAGTACAGGAACCAATCCTTGATAGTTTATGGCTAAAATTTCATTGTCATCCTTACTTACAAGTTCAGGAAATACCTCTTGAATGTTTTGAGCCAATAGACCTATTTTTTGTTTGCCATCTTTTTTCATAGTGTAGGTCTTTCCGTCTATCAGTAATAGTTTTGCTAAGGTAGCACCCAATGATACAATGTTGGCTTT
>JAQWIO010000083.1 GCA_029248845.1 Polaribacter sp.
ATTCCGAAAAAATTAAACATACCTTTAAGAATAAATAGGCAATGAGAGTTATTCTTCGGAATGATATTTTATTTTTTATTCAAAATAAGAAAATGTTTCTCCGTCTTTGATATTTACCAATGTTTCATAAATCATTTTAATGACATTTTCTACATCTTCTCGGTGTACCATTTCAACAGTGGTATGCATGTATCTTAGCGGTAAAGAAATTAATGCAGAAGCTACACCACCATTACTATAAGCAAAAGCGTCAGTATCTGTACCTGTAGCTCTTGAAAGAGCAGAACGTTGAAAAGGAATTTTATTTTTTTCTGCAGTTTCTGTGATTAAATCACGAAGTTTTTGCTGAACGGCTGGTGCATAGGCTATTACTGGGCCTTTTCCCATTTCTAATAGACCTTCTTTTTTTTGATCAATCATTGGAGTAGTGGTATCATGCGTTACATCAGTAACAATAGCAACATGGGGTTGAATTGTTTGTGTAATCATTTCAGCACCACGAAGGCCAATTTCTTCTTGAACCGAATTCGTAATATACAATCCAAATGGAATTTCTTTTTTATTTTCTTTTAACAAACGAGCAACTTCAGCAATCATAAAACCACCCATTCTGTTGTCTAGAGCTCTACATACAAATTTATTTTCGTTTAGAATATGAAATTCATCTGGATAGGTGATGACACATCCTACATGAATTCCTAAATTTTCAACTTCTTTTTTAGTTGTACAACCAGTGTCAATAAAAATATTATCTGGTTTAGGAGCTTCTTCTTTTCCTTTGACTCTTGTATGAATTGCTGGCCATCCAAAAACACCTTTTATAATTCCATTTTTGGTATGAATATTTACAATTTTACTTGGGGCAATTTGATGGTCTGAGCCACCATTTCTAAGTACATAAATTAAACCATTATCAGAGATATAGTTAACATACCAAGAGATTTCATCTGCATGACCCTCAATGACCACTTTGTATTTTGCATCTGGATTTATGACCCCAACTGCAGAACCGTAGGTGTCTGTGATAAAGGTATCTACATAGGGTTTTAAATATTCCATCCAAATTTTTTGACTCTCCCATTCATAACCTGTAGGAGCTGCATTATTTAGATATTTCTCAAGAAATGTAAGTGAATTCTTATTCAATATTGATTTTTTTCCCATTATGTAATTTTATAATTTATTTTGATTTACTTTGATGATTGTAAAAATAAAACGATTTTTATGATTCGCAGTAAAAAAAATCACAAAAAGTGTAACAAATTGTTTTACATTCAGTGTAAATAGGCAAAACAAAACTCATTAAGAATATGAAATTAGTAATCAAAGATTTAACAAAGACTTATAAAAATGGTGTAAAAGCGATAGATAATTTAAGTATCGAAATTGGTACAGGAATGTTTGGTTTATTAGGTCCTAATGGAGCGGGGAAATCTTCATTAATGAGAACAATCGCAACTTTACAAAGTCCTGATTTTGGTTCCATCATGTTCGGAGAAATTAATGTGTTAGAAGATCAGATGTCTTTGCGGAAAGTTTTGGGGTATTTACCTCAATCTTTTGGGGTATATCCAAAAATGTCGGCAGAAGACTTGTTAGATTACTTTGCAACGTTAAAAGGTATTTCCGATAAGAACGAAAGAAAAACGATCGTAAAAGAAGTTTTAGAAATTACGAATTTATATGATGTAAGACGTAAATATGTGGCAGGTTATTCTGGAGGAATGAAACAGCGCTTTGGAATTGCACAATTGCTTTTAAATAATCCGAAATTAATTATTGTAGATGAACCAACTGCTGGTTTAGACCCTGCAGAAAGACATCGTTTTTTAAATGTTTTACGTGAAGTAGGAACTAATACTACTGTGATTTTTTCAACCCATATTGTTGAAGATGTTAAAGAATTGTGTAATGAGATGGCGATTTTAAACGGAGGTAGGATTTTAAAACACACAACTCCAATAGAGGCTACTAAAGAAATAGAAGGAACCATTTGGCAGAAAACCATTGAAAGAGAACATTTAGATGAAAATGAAAAGTTATATAGTATTTTATCATCTAACTACAATCAGGATAATACATTGAATTTAAGAGTTCATGCTATTGAAAAGCCTTCAGAAGATTTTATTGCTGTTGCACCCCAATTAGATGATGTGTATTTTATTGCTTTAAAACAAGATGAACTTGATGTTGCCTAGTAACATTTTTAAAAATCTTAATTGATCACTTCTCATCCTATATCTTTAAAATTATGTTTTCAACTATTTTCAAACAAGAACTCAACTATTGGTTTAAAAAGCCTGCATTTTATATTTATAGTAGTATTTTTATTTTGTTGGCTTTCTTTTTATCAGCTGCATCTGCTGGTTTTTTTGATTCTGTAACCGCTACTACAGGTTCTTCAAGAATTGTAAATTCTCCAATAGGAGTTACAGGTTTATTCAATGCACTAACAATTTTTATATTTTTCTTATTTCCATCTATTATTGGAGTTTCGGTCTATAGAGATTTTAAAAGTGAAATGCACACTATTTTATATTCATATCCTTTTACCAAAGCCAATTATTTATTTGCTAAGTTTTTTAGTGCCATAATTGTTGTTTCTATAATTGCATTTTCAATTGCCCTTGGAATGATCATTGGGTTTCGTTTTCCTGGAACAAATACAGAAATTGTTGGTCCTTTTAATCTTCTAACTTATTTACAAACGTATTTAGTTTTTATTTTACCAAACGTATTATTATTTGGAGCCATTGTTTTTGCTGTAGTAGTTTTTTCAAGAAATATTGCTGCAGGTTTTATTATGGTAATTATATTGCTTTTTGGTCAGGGCGTTTTAGAAAGTTTACTTTCTGATCCAGAACATAGAACCCTAGCAGCAATTTTAGATCCATTTGGAGCTGCAGCTTCTAATTATTACACCAAGTATTGGACGCCTTCAGAACAAAATGAATTGCAGATTCCTATAAAAGAAATGATCGTTTACAATCGTTTGTTATGGATGGCAATTGCTTCTTTAATATTTGGTTTGGTATATAAATACTTTATTTTCAGTCAGAATGCTATCTCTATTTCTTTTCGAAAGTCCATTGGAAAAAGAGTAACGAAAACGAACTTTGGCGGAATTACAAAAATTACCTTATCAAAAGTTTCTTATAATTATTCTTTCACTCAAAACTTAAAAACAACCTGGAAATTATCAAACATCGATTTTAAATATATTGTTACAAGTTGGGCATTTATTTCTATTGTCTTGGTTGGGTTGGTTTTGATGCTTGTAGGCCTCTCTGAAATAGGAAATATTTTTGGGACTCCAACATTGCCAGTAACATGGAAAATGTTAAACGTTGGAGGTGTTTTTTCTGCATCTATAAATATTTGTACCTTCTTATATGCCGGTATGTTAGTGCACAGAGGTAAAATAGCTAAAGTAAATTATTTAGTGGATGCAACTCCAATTCCAAATTGGACCCTCTTATTTTCTAAATTTATTGCCTTGATTAAAATGCAATTGGTTTTATTGGCCGTAATTATGATTTCGGGGATGCTTTTTCAAATATATAATGGGTATTATAATTTTGAGATAGTACATTATTTAACGGAACTTTTTTTTTTAGAGTTTTTGAGTTTTTTAATTTGGGCATTATTGTCGATTTTTATTCAAACTCTAATAGGAAATCCATATTTAGGACTATTTGTTTTATTGGTTATTTCTATTGGAATGCCTTTTTTATCCCTGGCAGGAATAGAACAATCTATTTTTAAATACAATCAAGGTCCTGGGTTTAGTTATTCTGATATGAATGGTTATGGAATTTTAGAACCCTATTTATGGTATAAAATTTATTGGATTTTAGCAGGGTTGACATTGTTCATTGTTTCTTTTTTGTTTTGGGTTCGTGGAATTCCGAATTCATTTAAAGAAAGATTGTCAATAGTAGGTTCTCGTTTTAAAGGTATTGCAGCAGTTAGTTTTTTAGTTTTATTATTTTGCTTTTTAGCTCTTGGTTTTTCAATTTATCAAGCAACAGGAACAGCGTCTAAGAGGACCTCTTCTAAGGAAGCAGAAAAGCAAAGTGTCAAATGGGAGAAAACATACAAAAGATATGAGAAGTATGCACAACCAAGAATAATTTCTGTAAATACAGCGGTAAATATTTTTCCAAAAGAAAGATTGTTTGATGCTACGGGTAGTTATATGATGGTGAATAAAACAGGTAAAGCTATAGATACATTGTTTTTAAATCATAATTCTTTAGAGAGCACTTTTGAATTTAATAGGCCGAATACATTGGTTTTAGAGGACACTATTCAGCATTTTGATATGTACCATTTTAAAAACAAAATTCTACCAGGAGATACTCTACAATTATCTTTTTCTGTTAAAAGTAACAAGAATACTATTTATAGGAAGAAGTCTCCGGTAAGAGAAAATGGAACGTTTATTAATAATTTTTCTATGTTTCCTTCACTAGGGTATTCTTCTCAAGGAGAACTAACAGATAATAAAACACGTAAAAAATACGATTTACCACCTAATAATTTACGTCCGCATCCCTCAGATTCATTGGCTTTAGGAGATACGTATATTTCCAAAGATGCAGATTGGATTGATTTTGAGGCAACCGTTTCAACTTCAAAAGACCAAATTGCGATTGCTCCTGGTTATTTGCAAAAAGAATGGGTTGAAAATGATAGAAGGTATTTTCATTATAAAATGGATAGTAAGATTTTGAATTTTTATGCTTTTAATTCTGGTAGGTATCAGGTGAAAAAAGAAATGTTTAAGGGCATTAGTTTAGAGATTTATTATCATAAACCACATACATTTAATTTAGATAGAATGATGAAAGGAATGAAGGCTTCTTTG
Organism: Polaribacter sp.; assembly: GCA_029248845.1. Classification (GTDB taxonomy): domain Bacteria; phylum Bacteroidota; class Bacteroidia; order Flavobacteriales; family Flavobacteriaceae; genus Polaribacter. The sequence continues at coordinate 4,871 of JAQWIO010000083.1, forward strand.
GAGTATAATTCAAAAAACTTTAGTCCTTATCAACATAAACAAGCTAGAATTATCGAATTTCCAAGAACAGGAGGAAGTTTTGCACAATCTTTTCCAAATACAATTCCGTTTTCTGAAAGCGTAGGTTTTATTGCTGATGTAGATGACCAAGATACGGACGGTGTAGATTATCCATTTGCAATTACTGTTCACGAAGTAGCACACCAATGGTGGGCTCATCAAGTAATAGGAGCCGATGTTTTGGGAGCAACCATGCTTTCTGAGAGCATGTCTGAATATGTATCTTTAAAAGTATTAGAACATCAACAAGGAAAAGATAAAATGCGCATATTTTTAAAGAAGGCTTTAGATGATTATTTATTGCAAAGAACGATGGAAAGAAAGCGAGAAAATGCATTGATGTATAATGATGGGCAAGGTTATATTCATTATCAAAAAGGCTCTTTAGTACTCTATGCTTTGAGTGATTATATTGGTGAAGAAAATTTAAATGCAGCCCTAAAAAAATATTTAGAAAATGTACAGTTTCAAGAACCACCTTATACTACTTCATTAGAAATGGTAGCGTATATAAGAGAAGCAACTCCAGACTCATTGCAATATACTATTAAAGATATGTTTGAAACCATCACTTTGTATAGAAATAGAATTGTAGA
>JAQWIO010000004.1 GCA_029248845.1 Polaribacter sp.
TATAATTTTAGAATTTTAGTAGACGATGCTCACGGATTTGGAACCCTTGGAGAAGGAGGTAGAGGTACTGGTTTTGAACAAGGAGTTCAAGATGAAATAGATGTATATTTTGCAACATTTGCAAAATCAATGGCCGGTATTGGTGCTTTTTTAGCAGGGAATAAAGAAGTGATTCAATATTTACAATACAACATGCGTTCGCAAACATTTGCAAAATCCTTACCAATGGCTATGGTAAAAGGTGCCTTAAAGCGTTTAGATATGTTACGTACCATGCCAGAGTTAAAAGAAAAATTGTGGAAAAATACCAATGCTTTACAATCTGGATTGCGAGCAGCTGGTTTTGATTTAGGAACGACACAAACATGTATTACTCCTGTATTCTTAAAAGGAGATATTCCAGAAGCAATGGCAATGGTGAATGATTTACGAGAGAACCATGGGATATTTTGTTCTATTGTAGTCTACCCAGTCATACCAAAAGGATTAATTATTTTACGATTGATACCAACCGCAACTCACACTCAAGAAGATATAGATGAAACCATTACGGCTTTTTCTGCGATTCGAGTTTTGTTAGAAAATGGGACGTACAAAAAAATTGCAGCTTCGATGCTATAATTTTTTTTATGAACAGATATAAAACCGAGTCAATCTTCTCGGTTTTTTTTAGTGATAAAATGTTTTCAACATCTTAGTTAAAATAATAGTAGAGAATACAACTAATACTATTTTATTCTTACTAGATGAAAAAGGATGTTAAGTCCAAAAAAAAATGCTGATTTTTTAACTTATTTTTTACTATCTTTAGTATATATATTAACGGACCCCCTAAGTCTGTCAAAAAAAAAAGTCATACTTCACACCGGTTTTTATACGAAAATAGCTCTTTTTTAATGAGGGTTTCCATAGCTTGTTAAAGCTACAATTTAGTTTCTAATACTATTTATAAATAGAAAAAAACACCCTATACTATTGTGTTTTTTCTCTATTGTCACCAAGTTAGTTTTGCTCAAAACAAAGTAATTAATATAAAAAACACAACCGAAATGAACCTAACAAAAACTCTAAGAAAACAAGGGTATGACTTGATAGAAGGCCCAATTCGAAACCATAATTTATTACAATTGTGGTTAAAAACTATGTTTAATGGCGTAGAACTGTACTATGCACATTTACAACATGCCTTTAAAAGCTCTGTTGTTCTATATGAGATCGAAAATAAAGCTTTTCGAATAGATGCTTCCGTAAAAGACGAATACGGCTTTAATATCGGAATTTCTTTATTAGAAGATATTTTAGATTCTCTCGGTCTTGGAGCATTTAAATTACTTTTAGAGATAGTGTCTGGTAAAAAAATAAGCATTAGCTATGATCATTCCATTACGAAAGAGATTCCCATTGGTGAAATACAAAATTACTTATTAAATTCAGATTTTTTGCATCCGAACAGGGCACTATTGAATAATGCCAATAAAGATAACATACTCATAATTTCGGGTGTTCTTTTTGCTAAAAATCTTGTTGTTGAAATTGAAACTGATTTTTCTATCGATGCAGACTTTGTCTCTGAATTAACGAATCTAGTTGATGACAAACTAAATTTATCTATACTAAGTAAAAATTCCTTAAAAATGGTCTCCAAAGGAGAAAATTTCTTTCCTGTTGCTGTTAAAGCCTCCAGAATTAACTTTTATAAAGGACATTTTCTTGATACAAACCTCGTTACAGATAACAGAAGGTTTTTTTAATAATTTTACTCAAAAAAATTCTTTATCATAAAGTTTTTATTTCATTTTTTTTATTTTTGGCATGTTTTGTAAAGTTTTATAGAATCTTTAATTGTAAATAAGCTTCTATAAATTTATTTTAAAAGATTGCCCCCTTTCGTTAAATTTAGTTGCTTTACCATTTCGTTCGTTTTTCTATGAACAAATATCTTTCAATATTCAGCACTTATTTTTCATGTTCCTCTCTAAAAAAAACATTACATAATAAAACGAGTAGAGTAAAATATGGTTTCAATGAAAATTAAAACAAATAGAATAGAGTCAATAGATTTTTTAAGAGGAGTTGTAATGATTATTATGGCGCTAGATCACGTTAGAGATTATTTTTATTATGGTGCTTTTATAGGAGATCCTACAGATTTAGAAACGACTACACCATTTCTTTTTTTTACAAGAATCATAACGCATTATTGTGCTCCCATTTTCGTTTTATTGACAGGAACAGCGGCTTATATATATGGCTCTAAAAAAAGTAAATTAACGCTTTCTAAATTTTTATTAACGAGAGGTTTATGGTTAATTTTTCTTGAAATAATACTTAATAATTTTATTTGGTGGTTTGATATTACTTATAATTTTATTGTTTTTCAAGTTATTTGGGCAATCGGTATAAGTATGGTACTGCTCTCTGGATTGGTTTATCTTCACAAAAGATACATACTTTTTATAGGGATACTCATTACGCTTTTTCACAATCTTTTAGATCAGCTTATTGTTGAGGGATCAAATTTCACAAGTATACTTTGGTATATCCTCCACCAAGGTGGAAGTATTCCTTTTAATGATGGTTCCTTAAATTTTTTCTATCCAGTTATTCCCTGGACAGGAATTATGTGCTTAGGCTATTGTTTAGGTAGTTTATATACAAAAGACATAGGAAGTGAATATAGAATTTCACTCTTATATAAAATTGGTATTGGTGCAGTTGTTGCTTTCGTTCTCTTGAGGTTTTTAAGCTTCTATGGTGATGCTCATTTGTGGGAAATTCAGAAAACTTTTAGTAGAACTATTATGGATTTCTTTAAAGTAAGTAAATATCCACCATCGTTGCATTATACTTTAATGACAGTAGGACCAGTATTGATTCTTCTTGCATTTATAGAAAAGTATAAAAATATATTTACAGATTTTTTTGTTGTTTTTGGGCGGGTTCCGTTACTGTATTATTTTCTTCATGTATTAGTTATTCATGTTTTCGCTATCATTGTTTTGTTAATAGTAGGAGACGATTGGAGTTTAATGATTATCAATTCTGCAAGTTTTAAGAATCAATTATTGGTAGACTATGGATATAATTTATTTATTGTTTATTTGATATGGTTAGTTCTTATCGCTTTGTTATATCCAATTTGTAAAAAATACATGATTTACAAAGCTTCAAATAAAGATAAATGGTGGTTGAGTTACTTGTAAATATCAGGTTTAATAACTTACTTTTTTTATAGATAAAATAGTTTTTTAAGCTCAAAAAAATACTATTTTATAAAAGCTAGGAAAAGTCTCTAATATTTTTTTCTAAAAAAAACCGTAAATAATTTATTTACGATTTTTTAGTTTAAAAAGTAAGCAGATTTTCTTACTTATCTTGCAAATTGTGTTAATGATGAGATTTTTCCATCCAAATCAAAGTAAAACATTTCCATTAGTTCTTTTTCCCAAATTTTCCCAGATTTAAAAACTCTACGTTCATTTGAAAACATCATTACCCCAGATGCAGCATCAGTATTTGCTATTTTAATGGGAATTATAGAATAAGGTGTCCAACTAACAGATTTGAAGTTTTTAAACATTCCAGCAAGTTCTTTATTGCTAAGTTTTGAAACATTTCCTTGATAATCATTAATGGTTACTTGGTCTGCAAAAAATGTTCTTACTGCTGTAATATCTAATTTATTATAATGATCTACCATTGTTTCCAATATTTCCGTTTCATTTCTATTTGAAAACATAAAAGGGCGACCAGTGTATTTACCCGGTTTTTTACCAAAATATTTTCCTCCAGAAGAACTTCCGAAATTAACAGAATCGATAGATTTCCATTGTTTAAATCCTTTTACTTTCCCTTGCTTATTTAGAATAAATAGCTCCATTAAATCCAATTTTTCATAAGAACCATTTTTGTAATTACGTTCTTCCTTAGACCATGCTAATACTTGTTGATCTTCTCCATCCATGGATAATGGAACAACTTTATAAGGTTTCATACTTATTGAGTTCATTGACGTTAACCATTTTTCTGTATCTGCTTTGCCATTTTCACCCAGAAAAGTAGCATCATAATAAGTACTTAATTGATCAGCGTTTTGATTTGAATAAGCTTTAGAGAGTTCTAAGATTGTCTGAGTAGAAGAAGCATCGCCAAAAGAATACGACTTTCCATTATTATCGCCTGGTCCAAGATAAGCCCCCCCTTTATTATTACAACTTAAAAAAGCAAGCGTTAAGACTAAAAATACTAATAGTTTGAATTTCATATTTATATATATTAAGTTAGTAAAAGACTAATTTACAACAATATAATTTTTCACTAGTTTTATTTTAAAAATTAATTATTTTTAATTTCTTTTAATTTGCATAAGCGTATTTAAATAGATATCTTGCATAGTAAATATTTTAACCCTTATAAAAATGAAAACACTTGACCCTACATGTGCAATCGCTTACTCCACAAAACTTTTAGGAGACAAATGGTCTCTTTTAATCTTAAGAGATATTATTTTACACAAAAAAACCAGATTTAAAGAATTTAGAAGCTCAAAAGAAAATATTGCTACCAACATTCTTTCAAATAGGTTAAAATCAATGAAGTCTTACGGATTTATTGAATTATTAGATCCTGAAGGAACAAAAAAAAGTAGACAATATATAGCCACCAATAAGGGGCTTTCAGTTCTACCTATTATCATTGAATTTTATTTACTTTCTATTCATTCTATCGATGAGTCTCTACTTAACAAATCTCAAATGATGACTAAAAATGAGATTCTTCAGAACCGTAATCACTTCGAGAAGAAAAAAAAAGAGAGCTATCTTAATTTTGTCAATGAACAAAAAATAATGAAATCTGTAGCATAATAATAAATAATTACCTCTTTTCGATTAAATTTTTAGAATATTGTCTTCCTTATTTCCTTTTAAAGCTCCATAGAGTTTTAGAAGTGTTTTAATATTAGATCTAATTTTAAGATTTAGATGTATTTATTATGATTTAATTTGAGATAATTGTGCTCTAACTTCAAGTTGATAAAATTGATTTCTTTAGAAGCAATAAAATTTATATAAAAGCATAAGCCCATCATTTAAAACGATGGGCTTATTTTATATTTTATTTAGCGATTAATTTTCTTTACGTTTTCTTCCAAATTTACCAGAAGATCTTCTGTCCCCTCCAAAGTTTCTCTCAGATCTGTCTGGTCTGTCAGATCTTCTTCTACCTCTAGATGAAGAACTTTCAGAACTTCTTCTTCTTCTTCCGAATCCGCCATCTTTTTTTCCAAAAGGTTTTTTAGAGCCGCCTCTTCTTCCACCACCTGTTCGTTCTTTTTTGGTGACTTCTATATTTACTGAGCGTCCATCAAAATCTGGTTGATTGCTAGAAAAAGCTTCTAAAGCTTTGTCTTCAAAGTTTTTATCTAGTTCAAAGAAAGAAAAGGTATCAAGAATATCAATGGCTCCAATTTCTATTTTATCACCAATATTTTGGTCGTTAATTAGTCCAATCAATTTAGCAGGATTTAAACTGTCTTTTCTACCAATATTGATAAAAAAGCGTGTCATGTTTTCATTTACCGATCTAGCTCTTGAGTTGTTTCTTGATGATAAATCATTTAAATCCTTTGCATTTTCATAGTAGGCTAACATTGTGTTAAACTCCAGTGAAACAAATTTTTGAATGAGTTTTTCTCTGTCTAAATCTTTTAATTTCTCATAAATACTTGGTAAAAACTCATTAATTTGAGTTTCATTTACTTCAATAGCTTGCACCTTATCAATTAGATTCATTAATTGATTCTGACAAATTTCTTTCCCCGAAGGCACCTTGGTTTGTATAAATTTCTTTTGAATAATTTTTTCGATAGGTCTTAATTTCCCTTTCTCTTTTCCATTTACTAAAACAATAGAAATTCCTTTATTACCAGCTCTACCAGTTCTACCACTTCTATGTGTATAATTTTCTATTTGATCTGGTAATTTATGATTAATTACGTGTGTTAATTCGCTTACGTCTAATCCACGAGCAGCAACATCTGTAGCTACTAATATTTGAATTGTCTTTTTACGAAATTTGCCCATTACAGAATCTCTTTGTGCTTGAGATAAATCTCCATGTAGTGAGTCTGCATTGTAACCGTCTTTTATTAAATTGTCTGCAACTTCTTGTGTTTCTCTTCTTGTTCTACAAAAGATAATGGCATAAATATTTGGATTTAAATCTGCAATTCTCTTTAAAGCTGGATAACGAGTTCTTTCAGTAACTGAGTAATACTCATGACTAACACTATCAGCCCCTTTATTCTTTTGACCAGATGTAATTTCTACGGGGTTGGTCATATAGTTTTTTGCAATAGACTCAACTTCTCTTGGGAAAGTAGCAGAAAATAACAACGTTTGTTTTGTTTCTGGTGTAGCTTCTAAGACTTTGTCTAATTCGTCTTTAAACCCCATATTTAACATTTCATCAGCTTCGTCTAGAACCAACCATTGAATATTTCCCAACTTTAAAGCTCTCCTATTTATAAGATCAACTGTTCTTCCCGGAGTTCCAACAACGATTTGTGATCCTCTTTTAAGAGATCTTATTTGATCTTCCATACTAGAACCTCCATACACTGTTGTAACTCTTACGTCTTTAAGATATTTACAAAAATCTTTGATATTATTTCCAATTTGAACTGCAAGTTCTCTTGTTGGAGATAAAATAATTGCTTGAACATTAGAATTACTAGCATCTAAAAGCTCTAATATTGGCAAACTAAAAGCTGCAGTTTTACCTGTACCTGTTTGTGCAAATGCTTTTAAATCTTCAGTAGATGAAATAATTTGTGGAATTGCTTTTTCTTGAATAACAGTTGGTTTTTCGTATCCTAAATCTGTTAATGCTTTGGTGATAGGTTCTTTTAAACCTAATTCTAAAAATGTTGACATTACTGTGTTTTTGTGAATTCACAGAACGCTCACCTGTAAACCCGATTATAAATTCGACTTGATTTTTAATGAGTTAGCCTCAAAAATTAAAATCGTGCAAATTTACATTATTATTATAAATTGAAGAAGAGAATTAGTATTTACTTAAGGATTTCAATTCGGTATGAATTTTTTTAGAGGCAATAGAAGCAAAACCGTTTGTAATAACTCCCTTTCTATTGAGAATTATAGTTCTGGGCATTTTACTTGTTAAGAACTTGTTAGCCGAGTTGTTGGAGTTGATGAAAAATTGATTTTTTATATCGAGTTGATGTATTCTATCTTTTATAGAGCCGTCTATTTTTATTTGAATAAATTGTATCTCTGGAAATTTTTGAGATAAATAGTTTATTCTTGAGCTAATGTAGTCAGTTGTAATATAGGAAGGATTCCAAAATAATAACAGTGAATTTTTATTTTTTGTAAGTTTTTTTATAGAGTTTGATCCGTTATTAAAATCGGTAATCAT
>JAQWIO010000015.1 GCA_029248845.1 Polaribacter sp.
GCTTTACTAGAAGCAATGCAAGAGCGACAAATTACAATTGGTGACACTACTTTTAAGTTGGATGAGCCTTTCTTAGTTATGGCAACTCAAAACCCTGTAGAACAAGAAGGAACCTACCCATTACCGGAAGCACAGGTAGATAGATTTATGTTAAAAGTAGTGATTGATTATCCAAAATTGCAAGATGAACAAACCATCATGCGTCAAAATTTATCTGGAGGATTTGCAACGGTAAACCCTGTAGTTTCTGTGGACCAAATTTTAAAAGCAAGAGAGGTTGCAAATGAAGTGTACATGGATGAAAAAATTGAAAAATACATTCTTGACATCATTTTTGCAACTCGGTATCCAGAAAAATACAATTTACCTCAACTAAAAGACTTAATTGGTTTTGGGGCTTCTCCTCGTGGAAGCATCAATTTGGCAAAAGCCGCAAAATGTTATGCGTTTATCAAACGAAGAGGTTATGTAATTCCTGAAGATGTGAGAGCTGTTGTTTTTGATGTTTTACGTCACAGAATAGGAATTACCTACGAGGCTGAAGCTGAAAATGTAACTTCTGTAGACATTATCAATTCTATTATCAACGAAGTTGAAGTTCCATAGAAAATTATCTGAAACCACTAACTGATACTTTTAACTAATACAATGGAAACCAAAGAAATCCTAAAAAAAGTTCGTAAAATAGAAATTAAGACAAAACGATTGTCTAATGACATTTTTGGAGGTGAATATCACTCCTCTTTTAAAGGACGTGGTATGACTTTTTCTGAGGTAAGACAATACCAGTTTGGCGATGATGTGAGGGCTATTGATTGGAATGTTACTGCCCGTTATAATGAACCTTACATAAAAGTATTTGAAGAAGAACGCGAATTAACAATGCTATTGATGGTAGATGTTTCTGGTTCTGAATTATTTGGAACATCAACACAATTCAAAAAAGAAACGGTAACAGAAATTGCTGCTACACTGGCTTTTTCTGCAACTCAAAATAACGATAAAGTGGGTTTAGTTTTATTTTCTGATGATGTCGAGCTTTTTATTCCTCCAAAAAAAGGAAAAAGCCATGTTCTAAGAATTATCCGAGAACTCATAGAATTTAAGCCAAAAAGTAAAAAAACAAACATTTCTGTTGCTTTAAGATTTTTATCAAGTGTCTTGAAAAAAAGAGCCATTGTCTTTCTGTTGTCAGATTTTATGGATGATAATTACGAAAAAACACTAAAAATAGCAGGGAGCAAACACGATTTAACTGGCATTAGAGTGTATGACAAACATGATGAAGAAATCCCTAATTTAGGAATGGTGCCAATATTAGACTCAGAAACAGGGAAAGTTCAATTAATAAACACCTCTGCAAAATCTGTAAGAACAAGTTACAAAGGAAATGCATCGCACTTGTACAATTACTATCTAAACGTATTTAAGAGAAGTGGTGCTGGAACTATTAATACTAGAGTTGATGAAGATTACGTTAAAAAATTATTAGGTTATTTTAAACATAAAGGAAAATAGAAACGATCTTACTTTTTGTACATGAAAAAACAACTATTCTATCTACTATTATTTATTTCTACTATTGGTTTTACTCAAAACCCAACAATAAAAGCAGAGATTGATACTACCAATATTAGGATTGGAGAACAATTCAATTTACAGATATCTGTTGATGAAATACAAAACGTTATTCTTCCTAAACTTGAACTAAAAGGGTTGGAAATTATTGATTCAACCAAAATAGATACCCTTAAAAATTCCTTAATAAGAAAATATATTCTAACAGGTTTTGATAGTGGATCCTTTTACATACCACAACAACAAATATTTATTAAAAATCAAGCTTTTCTGACAGACTCTCTTTTGGTAAACGTTGCTACAATTGCTGTAGACACAACTAAGGTGAAAAAATTTCCTATTAAATCTATCAAAAGTGAGCCCTATACTTTTGATGATTTTAGAATATATATATACCTTCTTATAGCTGCTTTGGCAATTATAAGTTTTTGGATTTACTGGTTTGTTGTTAGAAAACAAAAAGAAAATGAAGAAGAAGCAACTTATAAAACCTTGCCTCCTTATGAAGAAGCTATTTACAAACTGAATGAGTTGGATGAAAAGCTATTGTGGCAAAACAATAAAATAAAAGAATATTACAGTGAATTAACTGAAATTATAAGAGGGTATATAGAACGAGAACTAAAAGTTCCTGCGTTAGAAAACACAACAGATGAAGTTTTAGATATGCTAAAAGATTTTACAGATTCGGAAACAATTCAAACCTCAAAAGAAACCCTAAAAAAGTTAAAGGAATTATTGCGTGAAGCTGATTTAGTTAAGTTTGCGAAATCAAAACCTTTGGCCAATGAAATTGAGGAAGACAGAAAAGATGCAGAAGAAATTATAAGTAATTTAACCCCTAAACCAATAATTGGGAAAGATGATGATGGATTGGAATAATTTTGAATTTTATAATACTGGATTTTTATGGTTGTTAACTCTCATTCCAGCAATAGCGCTTTGGCATTTTTTTGTGCGCAAAAAAGACGCTGCAGTCCTAACAATGCCAAGTATAAAAGGCTTCAAATCAGTTTCTTTTTTATCAAAATGTAAGCCCTTCTTATATCTTTTAAGGCTGTTGGGGATAGCAGCTATTATTATTGCCCTAGCCAGGCCAAGAAATGTTTCTGTAAGCAGAAAAACAAAGAGTAATAAAGGAATTGATATTGTAATGGCAATAGATGTTTCTGCAAGTATGTTGGCAAGAGATTTAAAGCCAAATAGACTAGAAGCTTTGAAAAAAGTAGCGGTTAATTTTGTTAATAGAAGACCAAATGATCGAATAGGAATTGTAGTTTATGCAGGAGAAAGCTTTACCCAAACGCCTATTACTAGTGATAAAGGAATCATAAAAAGAACCATTTCTGAATTAAAATGGGGGCAATTAGAAGGAGGAACTGCAATTGGTATGGGATTAGGATCTGCAGTAAATAGACTCAAAGAAAGCACCGCAAAAAGTAAGGTTATTATTCTATTAACGGATGGCGTAAAC
>JAQWIO010000065.1 GCA_029248845.1 Polaribacter sp.
ATACTTGTAATTCTCTTGCTAAATCAGCACCATGCATGGCACCTCCACCACCAATAACGACCATGGTGAAATCTCTTGGATCGTAGCCTTTATTGACAGAAATTAATTTTAAAGCATTGATCATATTTGCATTTGCAATTCTTATAATTCCCTTAGCAACGTCTATTCTGTCTCCTTTCAATACTTTGCAAAGTGGTCTTGTAGCTTTTTCAATACTTTCATAATCTGGCTGTAATTCACCCCCTAAAAAGTAATCTGGATGAATTCTACCGGTAAGGATATTTGCATCTGTTGTGGTAAGGTTTTTACCCCCTCTTCCATAGGCAGCAGGTCCTGGCATTGCACCTGCACTTTTTGGCCCTACATGTATTTTGCCTCCTTGATCTACCCAAGCAATACTTCCTCCTCCGTTACCGATCTCTACAATATCTATCACTGGAGTTTGAATAGGATAACCTGCCTGTGTTCTAGAATGTTCAATTTTATAATTGGTAGTTATTTTTATTTGACCATTTTCTACCAATGCACATTTTGCGGTGGTACCTCCAATATCTAAAACAATTAAATCGTTTTTACCAATTACCTTCCCCAATGCAATTGCTCCGAATACACCACTAGCGGGTCCGGATTCTACCATGGTTATAGGATTGGATTTTACATCATTAATCGTTGTAATACCTCCATTTGATTGCATGATATAGGGAGTATTTCTAAGGCCCTTTTCTTTGAGGTTATTCTCTAAATTATTTAAATATTTTTTTGCAATAGGCAAAACATATCCTGATAAAACTGTAGAACTTGTTCGTTCATATTCTCTCCATTCTCTTGTTACTTCATGAGAGGCAATTATTTCTATCGAAATATTTAACTCTGTCAATCTCTTTTTTAGTTGAATTTCATGCATTGGATTTTTATAAGCATGTAATAAGCAAATAGCAATTGCTTCTACTTTCTCTTTTTTACATTTTTTTAAGATTTGTTCTAATGATTTCATATCTAATTCCCTTAAAACATCTCCTTTATAACTCATTCTTTCCTCTACTTCAAAACGTAAATGTCTCGGTACAAAAGGAGGTTGTTTCACAAAATTAAAATTGAAAAGATCCGGTCTATTACACCTTGCGATCTCTAAAACATCTCTAAATCCCTTGGTGGTTATTAAAGCTATTTTCGCGCCTTTATGTTCTGTTAAGGCATTAATCACAACGGTTGTTCCGTGTGCAAAAAAAACTACTTTTTGCAAATCAATAGCTCCTTTTTTAATGGTATTTAAGATTCCTTGCTCAAAATTAGTGGGCGTAGTATCTGATTTGGCTACTTTTACACCTATGGGTTTCCCTGTATTTTTATCAAACTCAAGGCACACAAGATCTGTAAAAGTTCCACCAATATCTGTGGCAACTCTCATAGTATATGTTTTATGTTTCTAGATTTAAAAGCCACTAAAAGAATAATTTTAACGGCTAATATTAAATAATTAACGCTGGAGATTATTTGATTCATATAAGATATAAATCCAAATGACTATTTTATCACTTGATTTAAAATTTATAGGTCAATTCAATACCATAGGATGTTGGTTGACTTGGCGTTCTGATGTCTCCAATAGGCCCTCCAGTTGCATCACCATCAAACCCTCCAAACGGCCACCATTCCTGATTATATTTTGTATTGAAGATATTTCTCCCCCAAAGACCAATAGTAAAGTCTTTAACTTCATAAATTACTTTTGTATTTACAAGTGTAAACGGATTTTGAAATACTTTTTCTTGATCTATGGTATATAAATCATCAGCAAACCAATATTTTTTTCCTTTATTTTCAATATTAATATTTGCAGATATTTTTGAATTTTCACCTGTTTTAAAATTCGTAAATACTCCTATATAATAACTGCTTTGAGGAGCAAAAGGTATTTTATTACCAATTGCAGAAGCTTCAAAGGCCTTGGTTATTTCTGTATCAATAAATGAAGCCCCACCCAGTATATCTAAATGTTTAGATACTCTTAATTTTGTATCTATTTCGAAACCTGAAGATTTACTTTCTTCAAAATTAACTGTTCCTAAAACACTTCTTGCACCAACCATTCCAAATCTATATACCTGTTGATTTTCAAAAACAGTATTAAAATACGCTAGATTTAGAATAAATCTATTATTCCAAAAACTAGTTTTTGTCCCTATTTCAAATGTATTTGTAAATTCAGGATCAATTTCTTTATTGATACCACTTGCAGCTATTTCTAACGGATTATAGCCTCCGCTTCTAAAACCTTTACTATAACTCGCATATAACATTTTATCTTTTACAAATTTATAAGCTGCAGATAATTTTGGTTGAAATGCAGTATAGGATCTTTTACTGTTTATACCACTTACATTTTCTGTATTTTCTAGAGTTTCCCATTCATTTCTTACACCTGCAGAAATATTCAATTTGTCTGAAATATCATATTCTAAAAAACCAAAAAGACCTATTGAATTTAATTTATTGTCATCTGCAGTTATTTTATCCTCAACCGTATTGGTGTAGTTTAAATCAGTTGTATCTTGATTGACAAAAGCACTTGTATCCCAATCAGAATTTATATTTTGATAAAATAAACCTAAATTCCATTTAAGTTTAGAATCTGAATTTGAAGATACGAGTCTTAATTCTTCATTTATCGTTCTGGAGTCTCTTGTCATTGCTTGAGTTGCAGCAGGAATCGGTCCATAAACATCTGGAAAAAAAGAGAAATAATCTCCATCATAAAATAAGTTTACATCAGAAAAGGAAGTATGAGACATCAATTTAAAATTAGTAAACGACGTTTCAAAAGAGGCAGCTAAAATAGTTGATTTTAAGCTACCTTCTCCTAAAAAATCTGCGGTAGGACTCCCGCCAAAACTATTTGGATCAAAATCTTTAAAATCAGCATTTTCATTACTATTTATAAATGTGATAGCACCACTTGTTGTATTATTATGCTGTCCTGTAAGTGATAATAAACTTTTAGAACCAAGTTTAAATTTCAACATTCCTCTTAGCCCCAAATCAGATCTAAAATCTACATTTTGATTGAGAGTAGTATTATTGATAAAACCATCTGTGTTCGCATAATTAACCCCTAGACGATAATATGTTTTATCATCAACTAAAGCCCCAGAAAAATTTGTTTCAAACTTATAAGAATTTCCATTACCATAGCCTAATTTTGCTTTTCCTTCAAACTCGTTTTTTGGTTGTTTGGTTGTAATTATTACTGCACCACCAATAGCATTTTTACCATAAAATAAACCTTGAGCACCTTTGATAACTTCAATTTGATCTATATCAAATAATGACTGATTTATTAAATCGGCTGAAGCTAAATATACTCCATCTACTACTGTTGCAATTGGAGAAGCTCCATATCTTATTTGAGGAATTCCTCTTACACTAATAATAACGGTACCTGGATCTTGTGATTCTCCATATGATATTCCTGGAATTTGCGTTAAGAAGCTACCAATATCATCTATTCCTGTCACTTCAATTTCTTGAGAAGTTACCGCTACAACACTTTCTGGCATAGACTGAATAGACTCTAAACGTTTTCTGGCCCTACCTTTCACACTAGTAAAACCTTTTACAATAACTTCATCTAATGAAGAAGTATCTTCTTCTAAGATAACTTTAATAATTTTTTTATCAGAAACTAATATTTCTTGAGTTTTATACCCTAAAAAAGAGAATACTAATGTGGCATTTTGGTTTACTTCAATAGAATAGTTACCATCTATATCTGAAGAGGTTCCATTAGAAGTTCCTTTTTCCAATATCGATACTCCTGGTAATAAGTCTTGAGTGTCTGAGACATTTCCATTGATAGTTATTTTTTGACCAAACGCTATTAACGAAAATAAGAAAGTGATAATTAATAATTTTTGTTTCATGTATATTGAATTTTTTCTTCTAAGATAAAAGTATAGATATATGGTTTCCTAAAATTATTTTCCATGTTATTAAATTTTTATTTGTAATTCCAATTGTTAAATTTGGAAAACAGTGGAAAATTATTACATATGTACATATATAAGGCAACTCCTGGAAATCATTCAAGAGTTACCTTATAAGATTTAGTTTATTGTTTAATTATTTTCTTTGTAGTTACCCCTTTTTTATTAGTGATTTTAATAAAGTAACTACCTTCTGAAAGATTGCTTAGGTCTAAATCTAAAGAAGTATCTGATTCTTTATAAGTATAATTACCTACTACTTTTCCTAAAACATCTGTTATTGAAATAAACGAATCGCCCAATGTTTCTTCTGATGAAGGGATTGCAATGTGCAAAATGGAGGTAACAGGGTTTGGATATATTAGAGGATCCTTGGAAATTACTTTTTGTTCATTTTCAATTTTAGATTTCCTATAATTGGTTTTTACTGTACATTTATCCACATTGGCTTTCCACCCTCGTTTTGGTGTCCAAAAGCCTGACACAAAAACAGCTGTTATCGCTCCACTATGATGGGTAGATGTTATTTTTACATTTTCATGTTTACCATTAAAGATCTTTTTAATATTAAACGGATTTGCAGTTGGCCCATCATAAACAATTAAAATATCCCAAAAATCCAAATCAATATACTCAAAATCAAGCGCTACTATATTTCCTGCTTTTTCAGGATGAAAAATATAAGGGTTAAAAAAATTATTTTCATAATTTTTATAATTTCCGTAAAGTCCTCCACTGTCTGTAAATTCTTCTTTACAATGATTCTGAATTTTAGTTGAACATTTATTAACCTTCGCTTTCCATCCTCTTTTATTCAAAGTCAAATCCGAAGTAAATTTAACTGTTAAGGCTCCACTAGGGTGCGTAGAAATAATTTTTTCATCCTTATAATTACCACTATATTCTTTAATAAGTTGAGCTTTATCATTTGGGCCATCATAAATGTATAAAAAATCATATTTCTTCTCAATATCAATATAATCAAAAAGAAGTGCTACTTTTTCTCCTTTTGCACCGGGTCTGTATACAATAGTTTCAGATGTATTATCCTGATAATTTCCTGATAGTCCTCCTGAATCTGTATATTCTTCTTCACAAGTAAATTGAGGTTGAATAATTTGAGGACCTCCCACCTTATTGTATAGGGCTATATTATTAGCCTTCAATACTAATTCTCCCTTTTTATTAAAAGAGATATCATAGGTAAATTCAGAAACTACATCTTCTAAAAAAGTTGTTCCATGTACCCATAAATTGGGCACACTAGCTAAGGTTTGAACCTGTATTTGATCTGTGTTTTTAAAATCGCCTTGCTGAATTGTTCTCTTGTATTGCTTAGGACCAATTACAAATCTTCCACGCTCTCCATGACTGTTAACACCCATACTATATTCAATAGTAGGTGAGTTTTCTGCTCCCTTTATTAATTTATCTTTTACCTCAATCATTTTTATTGAATCTCCTTTTAAGGAAGAAGAGCCTGTATCAAAAGCAAATACCGTTTTTGAAGGATCTATTCCTGAAATTATTTCTCCACCTACTTTTACAGAATGCAACGCTGTACTCCACAAATAGGAAACCGCATAAGGATCTTCTGGGATCTCTGAATCAGCATAATTTTTTTGATTTAGGGTTATTTTACTTTTTATATCTACTTTGGTTGTATCAACTTGGTCGTTACCTATAACATAGTTGCCTTTTTTAGTTTCTTTATCATAGTAAAAAGATATCGTTACTTTAGTAGGATCAATAGTACCACTAGTCACCAAATCTAACATAATATTACTTATTCTATAATTAGGGTCATTAGGCTTTCCACCTGATGAGAAGGAAGGAATAGCCAAGGCACCATCCCAGAGAAGTTCCTTGAACTTATCCATATTTCCATCAGCTGTTGGAATAAATTTTTTAATTAGATTGATCTCTTTAGGAAAAGCCTTCTTTGTTGGATCTATTTTTACCAAATCAAACCCTAAATTAGCCTCAGAACTTCCCCATGGTCCCCAATCATGTTTAGTAATAGTTCTATCTATCATTTTAAAACTGGTGCTGATAGTATCAAATTGAGAATGGTTATATTTTGTGCAAGTATTTTCTGTGCATTGAGTAGAATTTACCCAATCAAAGTTTCCACCAGTATCTATGGCCATTTTAAGAATTTGAGTACTCCCTATTTTCATATCAGAAAACCAGTTAGTTGCACCGTTATTGGTAAAAGGGAGTCTCTCCATAGAGTTTTGAATCTGCTGGTATGCAAAATTGCTGTTTTTAGATTTAGTAAAGTAAGCTCCTTTAGAACGAACTGCAGAATAATTGACCTTTTTACCATAAGCATGTGCAAGATTCATGGAAGATTTCATCCTGAAGTTACCATCATTGTCTTCTATAATTTCCCCAACTAATGACATACTAAAAGAATTAACTTTGATAACTTTATCTTTTGTTGTTGTAGCAAAAGAATGAGAAATTCCTGAAAGTGAAAAACAATAATTTTTGTTTATTGATTGCTGCTGAATATATCCTTTTAGTTTGATAAGTAATTCTTCTTTCGTATTTGGATCACGATAATTATATGTTGCAGAAATATTATTCTTCTTTATATAAACAATATTTAAACCGGGGAGCTCATTAGAATCAAGCCAAGGTCCTATTAAATGATCTCTTGAATTATCTGATAAAATTTCTAATGCTGATTCATCATGATCAATTACTAAGGGTGGGGTATCATCTATTTTTGTAAAAAATAGTGTTTCACCTCTATTTAAGTCGTCTTCAAAAGGATCTTGATTTGTTTTTAAAACATGGAATACTTGAAGTATTAGTTGTTTTTGATTTTTCACATATGCCTGACCTGTCATTGTAGAATATACAGGATATTCTCCGGGTACATTCATTAAACTAATTGAAACTGCGGTGGCTTTTAGACTATCTATTGAGATGTAATTAGGCAATTCATTGGCGATTAAATTTAATGTTATAGTTCTACCATTTGATTTTTTTATATATGTTCCATTTAATAATGAATCTATTGTAATTGTTTGGCTTTGATCATCGGTAGACCATGTACCAACCAAATTGATTTTTTTATCTTGCCCATATATTAAGCATTGAAGTAAGATAATTAGCGAATAAGTGATTGTATTTTTCATTTGATTGTTTTTTTAAATATTTCTCCAGTTGAAATTTCGTTAGTTTCAATTCTATATATACTTTCCTCTTCTTTAGATTTTGTTAAAAACATATTGATACTCTGAGAACTATCTCCGGAAGAAAACCCTGATAAAGAAATGTTGTAAGTGGTAGGTTGTGCTTTTGTTTTTTCTACAGTTCCAACAAGAGATATTGCAAAAGAAAAATCAGTCTCTTTTTTTTTACGTATATAAGGACTTGCAATTCCAGTAAAAGGGATGTTTTCACCTGTTGACAAGCTAAAATTTCCTACAACTTCATAGTACCTAATCTCTGGAAAACTATTTCCTCTTGGAGTTATACCTGTAATCACTAATTTACTAATAAGACCATAACTGTTTTGAGGATCTACTTTCCATTCTCCAAGCAATAAATTTTTATATTGTTGATCTTTTGAACTCCCTTGTCCTGATGGTTCTATCGGTGCTTTATGAGGAAAATAGTTACAAGAATCTCTTGGAAAAGTAGTAAATGATTGTGATTGTGGAAGGTTTCCTGGATTAAATATACTCACAGCATCAAAGGGTCCTGGTGCAGAAATAACATTCAGTAAATTTAGTTTCTTTTTATGGGGATAATAATTTCCTGTCATCGATGAGCTCCAATATTGCGATGGATCATTAGGTTTATTTTTAAGTGTTCCCCAACCAATAGTGAAAGTAACAGGAAAGTAAGTATCTAGACTTGGCTCTGCTGGCGTTTTACCTATAATTCTATAGACTCCAACAGACCCTGTAGAGGAGGCATAAAATCCTTCAAAATTCCCGGTTTCAGTATTGTGTTGAGTGATTAATGCGTGAGAACCAAAACTATTTTTAAAACATTTGTCAGTTAATCCCTGAGATTTTATAGTACTATTAGCAAAAATAATGAGTAAAAAAAAGAGAAATAAAAATTGAGGTTCAACAATACGTGTTTGTTTAAAGTAAACATTTTTTTGTTTCATAATTAGGTGTTTTTAAAATTAATATTAAGAGTTAAATTGATAAATTGTAAGTATTACAATCTGTCATTAATTTTCTTTGTCATAAACAATATTTATTTTAAATATCCATCTTTTGTTACAGACTGATTACTTTGGTTTAAGTAGCATATTAAGATTTATTAAGATTTATTAAGATTTATTAAGAATTATGTATTTTTTTACTAATTTTACATACTTTTTTAAATAATATAACACTATAAATGTATTTTTTTTACATTATATGTAATATTTTTCCGTATATTTATATTCAAATTAGTATTTATTCGGATGTAATTAGGAAAGCAATGGAAAATACATTTAAGCAAGAAACAAACCACACCTTGTTATTAACAAAGCAAGTATTCATGACTATGTTAAATAGCATAATCAGCAAATTTAAATCTTCACACCTCCCTTTTAAATACAAGGATTCTCAATTATATGGTTTTGGAAATTATGATTCAGATAAACCAAATTTAAAGGGTGAACTCGAGACTCTTTTAAAAGGGTATGTGAATGGTAAATATCTTTATAATAAGTATCGAGAAGCAACTACAGGGAAACCAATCATAAAAATTAACAGAGTGTATCGTTCGTTGTTTTTTAAATATTTAGGATATAAAAATGTGTTCGATTTTATTGAAAGTGAATTGTTTACGTTAGAAGAAAAAAATAAACAATTGGTATTACTTAATAATATAGAAACCATTGATGATGATTATTATGTCTGTTATTATTATGGAGAAGATAATAAAATGATTAAAGGACAAGTAATTATATATAATGGTTGGAAAACTATTGAAATAAAATATTTTTATAATCATGAAAATCAAGAAAACGGGGTTTATACTTTTTTTGGTACTATAAGTCATAGCGAAGATTTTGTTCATTTTGATACTAAATATTTTGTTGGATCTAAAAAGAATGAAGGTGGAAAATTTATATTTTTTATTGGAAAATCCTCTCCTAGTGAAAGGCACTACTTAATTGGTACTTATTCAGGTTTTGATAAATATGACCGAGCAATTGCGGGAAAAATAATCTTAAAAAAATTTGATTCAAAGGCTGAAATTGATATCGAGGTAAATGATCCTTCTTTTGACGCCATTATTTGTCAAGAATTAAACAAGGATAGAATTGTAGTTGAAAGTAATATCAGAAAAAACCCTTTAATGTTTTCAAAGAAAAGCCCCTATGCAAAGGTATTAATGAATTCCTATGGTAACTATTCTTTTTTTTTTGAAATAGATGAAAATATTTTTGAAATAAAAATAAAAGTTGAGAAATATCATTTTAATATAATTAGTTTAAACAATTTTATCATCATCGAAGATGACAAAGTTTTTGTGATAAATAATGGACAAATATTGAATTTCGATTTTTCTATTTCAGGAATGTTTCATTTACAAAAAGTATCTATTTATCTCAATGTATTAAATTTCACAAATCAAGAAGAAGAATCAAGAGGAAATTTTATTGGAGTTGATATTAATAATAATATTGTTTCTGGAAAACTACTAATTGAAGTTCTTGATTAATTTTATCACATACTTATTTGTGAACCACATCCATTTTTAATATTTGTAGGAAGAGTTAGTAGTTTTAATTTTACGACTGTAATCATATTTAAAAACCTATTTCTAATTAGTTTTATTTTGCAATTAATTGTAAAAAGTTTAATAACAGTATTTTTTATAAAACCATTAAAAATACGGTAGCATGCAAAATATTTTATTAAAGCAAATAAAAACAAATGTCAAGCGTATGATTCAAAAGTTTGTTATTTTTTTGAACATTGTTCGATTTATACTATACTAGGTGAGCATTCCTCCATCTACAGATAAAGTTTGACCTGTAATATAAGAGCTCATATCAGAGGCTAAAAATAAGCATGCATTCGCAATATCTATGGGTTGACCTCCTCTTTTTAGAGGGATTCCATCTCTCCAGTTTTGAACCGTTGCTTCATCTAGTTTGGCAGTCATTTCAGTTTCTATAAATCCTGGAGCCACTACATTACTTCTAATATTTCTAGAACCCAATTCTAAGGCAACAGATTTAGAGAACCCTACAATACCGGCTTTTGATGCTGCATAATTGCTTTGACCTGCATTTCCTTTCAAACCCACTACAGAACTCATATTAATAATAGAACCCGTTCGTTGTTTCATCATAGGACGAATTACGGCCTTGGTTAAATTAAATACAGATTTTAAGTTTACTTCTATCACCTTATCAAAATCTTCTTCAGTAATACGCATTAATAAATTATCTTTTGTAATTCCTGCATTATTTACTAAAATATCAATAGTTCCAAATTCTTTTAAAACCTCTTTTGCTAATTCTTGGGCTGCATCAAAATCTGCTGCATTTGATTGATATCCTTTAGCTTTTACACCTATATCTGTCAATTCTTTCTCTAAAGCAGTTGCTGCATCTATAGAAGAGCTGAAGGTAAAAGCAATATTGGCACCTTGCTTGGCAAATTCAACCGCAATTCCACGTCCAATTCCTCTAGTAGCACCAGTGATAATTGCTAATTTATTTTCTAATAATTTCATATTATTTGATTGTCTTTAAACCCGGCAAATATAGTAAAATAACTTCTGTATTTAATAGAATTTATTATTGTTTTACTTCCATTTTATTGACATAATTGAATAAATAATCGATCTCTAATTCTTTTATTTTCCCCAACTTCTTTAATGACTCAATATTTAAATCTTTTTTATTACCAATAACCATTACATTATAAGACGCTCCTTTAATATTTTTATTGAAAAATGCTTTTAAATCTTCCATAGTCATTTCCTTAATAGTATTGTACATCTCCTCTCTATTATCATTCTTAATTCCTAATTTTTGTAATCTTTCATAAGACCAGAAAATATTATCTTTTGTAATTCTTTTTGCTGCTATTTTTTTTAGTGTTGCTTCTTTTGCTGCTTTAAATTGCTTTTCTACTTCTGGCATATCATTTATTAATTCCATCATTGCATCTACAGCTTGTTCTAGTTTATTAGCTTGAGTACCTACATAAGCCACAACATGATTTGGCGAATCTTTTTTAGAAGCTTCCTGATAAGAAGCAAAAGCAGAATAGGCTAAAGATTTAGATTCTCTTATTTCTTGAAAAACTATTGATGATAAACCACTTCCAAAATAAGTGTTAAATAATGCAGAGGCCGCCATATTTTTTGGGTTAAAAGGTTCCCCTTTTGCTAAAAACATCAATTCAGTTTGAACCATGTCGTAATTCGTGAAAAATACATTTCCTCCAGTTTCTTGTTCTTTATATTCTTTTGCAACAGGATATTCTTTCAAATTTCCATTCACTTTATGAAATGTATTTAAGGATGAAACTACTGATTCTACTTCCTTACCATAATAGAAAATACGTTGTTTGTAATTCTTCATGTCTTTTATCAACGAAACTAATTCTTCTGGATTTATAGCTTTTAATTCATCTATTTGCATAATATCTCTGAGGGGAGAATCTTCACCATATTTTCCATAGCTCTTTAACCCATTCCAAAGAATGTTTCTTTTTTGGGTTTTTCCGTCTTGACGACCTTTATAAATTTTTTCAACATATTTATTATAGGCATCTTTATCTGCTTTTGCGTTATCCCAAAGGTGTTCTAATAATTCTAATCCTTTTGGTAAATTTTCTTTTAACCCATCTAAACCTATATATGTTTTATCGCTTGCAGTGAAAACATAATAAGAAATTCCTAATTTATAAAACTCTTTTTTAAGTTCTTGATTTGTGTATTTGTTTGTACCAATGTATTCAAAATAACGAGCCGCTAAAGATAATTTTTTATCATTATCGCGTCCCATATCAAAAATGATATTCATATCGAATAAGTCGTTTTTTTCATTTAAGACATAAGAAAATGTAATCCCATTATCTGTTTTCATTTCTTTAATTGCTGTTTTGTAGTCAATAAACTTAGGCTGTAACGGGTCAGATTGTATTTTGTTAAAGACTTGGATATATTCGGAACTTTTTTCTCTATTTAATTTTACAGGCGTAATTTCAGGATTTGCAACTTTTACAATATTTTTATCTTCTCCTTTTCTCTTATAAGTAACTACATAATTATCTCGATAAAAATTATTTGCAAAACTGACTAATTGTTCTTTTGAAATTTTTTTTAGATCATCTAAAAACTCAATTCTTTCCGACCATTTTTGATTGTAAATAAAGGCATTTACATATGTATCTGCTAACGCTGAATTGTTTTCATATCGCCTGGTTTGACTCAATTTTAAGTCGTTAACAACAGCTTCAATCATCCATTCTTCAAATTCACCCTTTTTTAACTTCTCTATCTGAATTAATAATAAATATTTAACTTCATCTAGAGATTGCCCAGATTTAGGAGAGCCTGTAAAAGAATGGTATCCATAATCATTGAAAAAAGTTGGAGAACAACTGGCTCTTTGTACTAATTGTTTTTGATTTAAATTTAAATCAATAATACCAGCATTTCCATTTGCCATAATCATATCGCACAATGTAACTAACTTTTCCTCTTCAGTATTAAAGCCCATAGATCTGAAAGCTATGGAAATAGATTCAGACGTTGGTCCAAAAACTTCTTTAATCACTGGTGACGTAATTTTTTCTTCTTTTGGTAATGTTGGATGCGTCAATTCTTTTCTTTCAAACTTTCCAAAAGCATCATTCACTTTTTTAATTGTTGCATCAAATTCGAGATCTCCGACTAAAATTACCGCCATATTATTCGGAACATAATATTTGTTAAAGTACTTGTGAATATCGATCATTGAAGGGTTTTTTAAATGATCTGCTGTACCAATTGTAGTTTGTTGACCATATGGGTGGTTTGGAAATAAGCCCTCTAACATTGCTTTATATCGCTTTCTATAATCATTATCTTGGCTTCGGTTAAATTCTTCAAAAACAGCTTCTAGTTCTGTGTGAAATAAACGTAAAGCCAAGGTGCTAAATCGCTCTGATTCTAAGGTTAGCCATTTTTCAAATTCATTAGCAGGAATTTTATTTGTGTATACAGTTTGTTCAAACCAAGTATATGCATTTGTTCCTGTTGCTCCAAGGGAAGCTGTCATTTTATTATATTCATTAGCAATAGAATAATTTGATGCTTCTAAGGAAACTTTATCAATTTTCTTATAAAGTGCTAATTTCTGATCAGCATTTTTTTCTAAACGGTGTTGTTCATACAAGGAAGAGATTTTATCTAGATATAACTTTTCTTTTTCCCAATTTGTTGTTCCAATTTCATGTGTTCCTTTGAAAACCATATGTTCTAGATAATGCGCTAAACCTGTAGATTCTTTTGGATCGTAATTAGACCCAGCTCTAACTGCGATATAAGTTTGAATTTTTGGCTCATCAGAATTCTGACTTAAATATACTTTTAAGCCATTGTCTAAAGTATACAATCGTAAACCTGTAGGATCATTTTCTACAATTTCATAGGTGAATCCGTTTTTATCTTTTTCTGAAGTTGTATTGTAACTTTTTTCGTTGTCAGTATTACAACTTATTGTTGCCAAAAAAAAACTAACACATAGCAATTTAATTTTTTTCATACATTAAAAATTTTAAGATTAAAATAATAAATCCATTGAATTTACGAATTCAATGGATCTAAAACTAATTTTATTTAAAATTTTAAAATATTATTAAAAATTTATCATTTATTTTAAGACTTTTGCAATCATTTCACCTATTTTAGCAGGAGAACTCACAACATGAATTCCCTTTTCAGCTAAAATTTTCATCTTTGCTTGTGCTGTGTCATCTGCTCCACCAACAATGGCTCCTGCATGCCCCATTGTTCTTCCTGCAGGTGCAGTCTGACCTGCTATAAAACCAACCACTGGTTTTCTATTTCCGTCAGTTTTAATCCATTGTGCCGCTTCAGCTTCAAGATTTCCACCAATTTCACCAATCATAACAATTGCTTCAGTTTCATCATCATTCATTAATAATTCTACAGCTTCTTTTGTTGTTGTTCCAATAATTGGATCACCACCTATACCAATTGCAGTAGTAATTCCGTAGCCTTGTTTTACAACTTGATCAGCAGCTTCATAGGTTAAAGTACCTGATTTAGAAACGATTCCTACTTTCCCTTTTTTGAAGATAAATCCTGGCATAATACCAACTTTAGCTTCATCTGGTGTAATCACTCCAGGACAATTTGGGCCAACTAATCTACAATCCTTGGTATCAATATATGCTTTTACTTTGACCATATCAGCAGTTGGGATCCCTTCAGTAATACAAATAATTACTTTAATACCTGCATCAGCAGATTCCATAATTGCATCAGCAGCAAAAGCTGGTGGTACAAATATAATTGAAGTGTCTGCTCCTGCTTTATCTACAGATTCTTTTACTGTATTAAAAACGGGTTTTCCTAAATGTTCTATACCTCCTTTTCCTGGGGTTACACCTCCAACTACATTCGTTCCGTAATCAATCATTTGACCTGCATGAAATGTACCCTCACTACCAGTAAAACCTTGAACAATAATTTTTGAATTTTTGTTAACTAAAACACTCATTGGTTTATTTTTTTTTATTATCTAGCAAAAATAGTTTATTGATTGTTTTTAAAAAAGTATTTTAAGATTTCTTTATTTCTTTTAAAAAACGTTTTATTTCTGCCATTTCTTTTAATTTTTCTCTTGACTCTGATATCGGTGTACCAAAATAACTTTTTCCTCCTGCAACAGATTTTGTAACACCAGTCTGCCCAAGAATAACAGCTCCTTTTCCTATAGTAATTCCACTATTTGTACCCACTTGACCCCATATTGTTACCTCATCCTCAATTATAACACAACCTGCAATACCTGTTTGTGAGGCAATTAAACATTTTTCGCCAATAATAGAATCATGTCCAACATGAACTTGATTGTCAATTTTTGTTCCTTCTCCTATTGTTGTGTCTCCACTAACTCCTCTATCGATTGTACAAGATGCTCCAATATCAACTGAATCTTTGATAACAACTCTACCTCCTGAGATTAATTTATCGTAGCCTTCAGGCCTATTTTTGTAGTAGAAAGCATCAGCACCTAGAACAGAATTGGCATGAAGAGTCACATGATCACCTATGACACAATGATTATAAATAGTCACATTTGGATGGATGATACAATTTTTTCCAATGATTACATGATTTCCAATAAATACATTGGGTTGAATTATTGTATTTTCTCCAATAATTGCAGAGCTAGAAATACTTTCTTTTGATGCATTAAAAGGATTGAAATATGTAATTAATTTGTTAAAATCACGGAAAGGATCTTCAGAAATTAATAATGATTTACCGAATGGACACTCAACTTTTTTATTAATTAGAATTGTTGTTGCTGCAGAATTTAAAGCTTTGTCATAGTATTTAGGATGATCTACAAAAACGATATCTCCTTTTTCTACGACATGTATTTCATTGATCCCTGTGATTTCAAAATCTGAACTTCCAACGAAGGTAGCGTTTATGATATTTGCTACATTTCCTAATGTTTGAACAGATTTGAATTTCATATTTGAAAGCTTATTCTTTTATTCTTTCTTGATAAGTTCCTTTTGCAGTTTCTACTTTAATTTTATCGCCTTCATTGATAAATAAAGGAACATTAACTGTTGCACCACTCTCTACAGTTGCAGGTTTTGTTGCGTTTGTAGCTGTATTTCCTTTAACTCCAGGTTCTGTATGCGTAACTTCTAGCACAACACTGGCCGGCATATCTACAGATAAAGGCATGTCGTCTTCAGAATTAATAATTATCGTTACAATTTCACCTTCTTTCATTAATTCTGGTGAATCTAAAACAGATTTTTCTAATTGAATTTGAGAATAATCTTTTTCATTCATAAAATGATACGTTTCTCCTTCATTATATAAATATTGAAATTTATGAGTCTCTACACGAATATCCTCAATTTTTCTTCCAGCAGGAAACGTATTTTCAATTACTTTTCCGTTTGTAACACTTTTTAATTTTGTTCTTACAAAAGCAGGGCCTTTCCCTGGCTTAACATGTAAAAACTCTACTATTTTGTAAATATCGTTATTGTATTTTATACACAATCCATTTCTAATATCTGATGTTGATGCCATTTTATTTTTTAATTAGTTTTATAATATCCTTTCATAATTCCTCTGTGAGAATCTTTAATGAACTGAATAATTTCATCCCGTTCAGGAGTAGCTTCCATTTCAGCCTCTATGATATCTATTGCTTGGGTATTATTATAATTTTTTTGAAATAGTATTCTATAGATATCCTGAATTTCTCTAATTTTTTCTGTCGAAAACCCTCTTCTTCTCAAGCCAACAGAGTTAATTCCAACATAAGATAGAGGCTCTCTTGCAGATTTAACAAATGGGGGAACATCTTTTCTTACCAGAGATCCTCCTGTTACAAATGCATGATTACCAACAGATGCAAATTGATGAACTGCAACCATACCGGCTAAAACAACGTTATTTCCAATTGTAACATGTCCTGCCAAAGTTGTGTTGTTAGAAAAAATACAATTATCTCCAACATAACAATCATGAGCAACATGGCAATAAGCCATGATCAAACAATTATTTCCGATTTCAGTTTTCATTCTATCAGTAGTTCCTCTATTTATAGTTACACATTCTCTAATGGTAACGTTATCTCCAATTTCTACCGTAGTTTCTTCATCATTAAATTTTAAATCCTGAGGAATTGCAGAAATGACAGAACCGGGGAAAATTCTACAATTTTTACCTATCCGTGCACCTTCCATTATTGTAACATTAGAACCTATCCAAGTTCCTGAGCCAATTGTTACATTGTTATGAATAGTAGTAAAAGGTTCTATGACTACGTTTCTAGCAATTTTAGCTTGTGGATGGACATAGGCTAATGGTTGATTCATAATTATTTTATTTTTGAAATTTGTGCCATTAATTCAGCTTCTGCAACAATTTTTCCATTGGCATATGCATACGCTTGCATATGACAAATTCCCCTTCTAATTGGGGTGATTAATTCACATTTGAATATTAGGGTATCTCCAGGTAAAACTTTTTGTTTAAATTTTACTTTATCCATCTTCATAAAATAGGTAAGATAGTTTTCTGGATCTGGTACAGTATTTAATACTAAAACTCCACCACATTGAGCCATTGATTCAACTTGT
>JAQWIO010000084.1 GCA_029248845.1 Polaribacter sp.
AGGTATCCAATAAATTCCATAATTTTAATTTAAGTGTGTTCTAATTAAGGCTAATTTACAAAAAAACAACGTAATTAAAGCAAGCAATAAATCTTAGTTTAAAGGAAATCACTTCTATCTGCATAAAATTAATATCTAAAAACCCGATGGCGTGGATTTGAAATCCGTGCATTTCTTTATCTCCTTTCACGGTAGCTTTGTATTTTGTTGACATGCAATTTTTTTGTTTTCTAAAGACAGTACAACTTTTTAAACAAGAAAAACCCAAGTGCAGAACACTTGGGTTCATTTAAATTATTGATCGTTAAATGCACGGAAAACATTTCCGCGCTAGCACTTTTGTGGCAAATCCGCGCCATCGGGTAGATTATTTATTCTGTACTATCTGCAATTTTTATATAATCAAAAGAATCGGCTTTATCAATAGCATCTTGTATTTGTGCCTTGTTTCCTATATAATACTTTGAAAATTTAACGACAGATGTTCCTTCTAAATCTCTATTTGCTGTTCCTGTAGTACCTCCATACACAACTATACTATCAGCGTTTAATTCTTTAAACTCATATGTATAAGGTATTTTTTTAGAGTTACTATTTTCATAATAAAATTCAGAAAATTCAGACCATCCAAAATTTGGTTTAAATTGTGTTTTCAATATTCCCGAAGAAGGAATGTCGTAAACTCTTTTATCTTCTTCATATTTCTTTTCTGCGCCATTTTCTTGATTAAAAATCAAAATTATATAACCAGTATAATCTTTAGGCAAAATATAAATTTCCTTTTCTCCTGAACTACAACTGCTAACCATAAACAGAATAAGTAATATTAAAACTATTTTTTTCATTCTTATTTATTAAATGTGTCTTGTACGTGTTTATTCCATTCTTGTACAGTATAAGTTTTATCTCCTTGTGTAACTCCTGTAAAATTACCCTTACTATCAATATTCACTTGCATATTTACTGAAAACGTAGGTCTTTTATTTTCTCCAAATAATTTCTCTAATCCTCCTTTTTCTTTATGTGCACCCAATAACAAGTTTGTTTTACCTGATTGGTCAGTAATAAAAGCTTCTGTACTTGGGAAAGCATCACCAGTAAATTCTCCTGTAACATTTAAAATACCATTATCTAAATCCTCAGTAATATTTAAACTAGCCTGTACATCTAAATCAGGAGTAACTAAACTTGGCGTAATAGGGTCTTTTGCTGAATGCTTAAAATCTAAAGAAACACTACTATCTGAAGCGTTAACATTGCTAATAGAAGATGAAGGGTCAGGTCTTTCAGCCATTGGAGGAATATATGCTCCAGTACCAGGAGTTCCTGCTCCATAAAAAATAGTTAAATCACTAGTAGATACTGGGGATGTAGATGTTCCTTTTGCTGGGTCTACAGTAAATGAAGAACTTACTCTTGACCAAGCTCCTTGTTTTGAGCTTTGAGTTGAAGGACCACGACCATCTCCTTTAAAAGTTCCTCCACCTACAGAAGATGCAGATATAAAAGAACGTATATGTACTGGCCAAGGCAATGCACCATCTGGGTCAACAAACATTAAAGGACTATTAAACGCATAGTTATAAGGGCTATGTCTTCTCATCTGTTCAGCTAATGGATCAATATTCATCCATCTACCTAAACTCGCATCATAATTTCTAGCACTAAAGTCGTGCCAATCTAATCCAAGTTCTTCATTCAATTCTTTTCCGTTATACCCAAACTTCTGCGCAGTACTATTCCCATTAGAACTTACGATATTATTATACCCTTTGTGTTTGAGCCCAAAAGGATAGTAATTACTTTCCTCTACAATGGTTGTTCTAGAGCGGTTTCCTTTGACAATTTTAAGATCGTCAAACCAAGCGGTTGCATTGTTAGTTTGATGATACAAACCAATGCGCAAATTAATTTTATCTATGTTTGCAGGTACAGTAACTGTTTTTTCATAATACACCCATTTCCCTTTTGTTTTAATAGCATCTCCATCAAATACTTCTGTAAAATATTTTGTTTCGTCGTTTTCATTCATAAAAAAACTAATTCTACCCCAAGCATATCCACTACTTTCTACAAATACTCTTCCAGAGAAAGTGTACTCTGTTTCTTCATTATTATCAATAGCTATCCATTTATTAGAATGTGCATAACGATCATTACCTGTTGTACTGTGTATTTTGAAAGATTTACCCCCTGAATAACTTTTATCTGTAGCAATGGAAGCAGAACTTCCATATTTAGCACCAATACTATTCCAACCTTGAGTATTGGTCGCATTGTCTGTAAAAATAGTTTCTGGGATATCTATATCATGGTTTTTTGTATAACTCAGTCTCACGTTGCCTAAATGGTCTTTATATTGGTAAATATAATCAAATTTTCCCAGATTATTTGGAGTTGCATAGCCTTCAGAATGGTTAAAAAACTGGAGTTCATTGTTTTCATAAATATAGTTCCCAGCATAGTCTGTATTTGTAAAAGCACTCAGGTTTTCTACTCTTTTTCTAATTTTTGTTCCAGTTGCATCATAAGTATACTCTATAGATTTATTATTTCCAAAATCAACTAAGGTGGGTAAATTCAAATGATTGTATTTGATCTCTTGAATCCCTTTGTTTGCATCTGCAATCATATTGCCATTTAGATCATAGCGGTATTCTTGATCGGTATCCGCACCATCTATAAATCCGTATTGTTTTTTCCCAGTATCCTTTACCTTGGTTAGCTGATTGCCATTATAGGTATAATTTAAATAGTCCATGGTGCCATAATCCCTGGCATTTCTCACTTCTGGATTTTCTACAACGGCCCCTCTTCTATACAACTGCAAAAGGTTTCCGTTTTTATCATAGGAAAAACTTCCATTGAATCGATAATATTGGTTCCAACTATAATACTTAGCCCATTTTATTCTATTGAGATCGTCGTAATAATAATTGTAATACCTGTCTGTGTTATCACTAGCTGTTTTCCAAATGCTTTGAGAGATATTTCCATTGTATAATTTAGTATTCCGTAAGTTGTCTCCAGGATCGTTGTATAGCAATTCCATAGAAAATAACTTTTCGCCTAACCCAGCTTTAGGATCGTTAATCATTTTTAACCATCCCCGAACATTGTAGCTATAATCTACTTCTTGCAGTGGTGAAGAATAGGTGTTTCCAACTCCCTTTTTAATCAATTTTCCTAATTCATTATAGGTGTTTGCAACAATAACTTCTTCTGCTTGACCTCCTATTTTTTGAGTTTGTTTTTTTAATCTTCCAACATGATCGTATTCAAACTTATCTATAGTGGTAATTGTTGGTAAATTATCATCTATTTTAGTGTGTATAGAAGTTGTTTCTATTACTCTTCCTACAAAATCTAATTTGCTCTTTACAATATCTGAACTTAATAAATAATCGTTTTTAGCATACACATAGATCGGTCTTGCTTTATCATCATAGTAAGTAATGGTTGTTATCCAATCGTTGGTATCTAAAACTTTTACTTTACTTCCAGTTGGAAGTCCTTTTAATCGAGTAGTAGAATTTATCCCATATACATTTCTCACAGAAGTTCCTGTACCTGCTCTGTTAAAAGTATAATTGTCATAATAGTTTACAGTGTATACTTCTAAATTAGTTGTTGGAAAATTCTTACTATTATAATAAATACCTAAAGACCCTGCAGTGGTTAATTTAGTCTCATAATATTTTGGTGCTGTATTATTTACAGCCTCAAAATGAGTCTGCATTTGTTTTTGAGACAGTGTTTTATGATGGGTATAAATTCCTGTATAAGCCACTCTTCCAAAAACATCGTATTTGGTAAATAGCCATTTTTTAGAAGCTCTTAAATTGGCATCTTGGGTTAATACAGGCCTGTCTAGTTTATCATAGACAATGTATTCCCATCCTTTACCGGGTATTTTCTTTTGAATCAAACGGTTTCTTGTATCGTATTTGTATTGGTGACAGAGTTTGTCTAAAAGTTCTTTCATTTTTGCTTGAGAGACTGCTGGTGAAAATCCTTGAAGGTTTTGTGGGAAATCTTGTTGGGTGGTTTTATCAAAATCTTTGATTTTTAAGGAAATATTATCTCGATTAGACACATAGGTATTACAAAATAACTTTCCGTTTTTGACATAATAATAAACATATGCATAGGAACCTCCTGAGGATACCCAGGCACAACTCAACCAAAAATTTTTCATGGTCGAATAGATTAGTGGCAACTCCATGATTTCGCCCGATTTAAAGTTGCTGTTTGCTAAATTGTGCAAATTAAAATCTGCGACGTAGGCATATTTTCCGGGGGCTATTTTTTGAATCCCAAACTTTATAGTACCCGTAGGATTACCTCCTGTAACAAATTTGCTTGCCGGGTAACTTTTCATCCCTGTTTGATATACAATGGTTTTTTCTGAGGCTAAGGGTGGTATCACATAACTTAGATTCCCATAATCATCATACACATAATAGGTGTCATGGGCTACATTCTTATTATAGGTTCTTTTTAAGACCACCTGCTCTTGTTTGTTTTTAAATTCTTCGGTGGTTTTGTCTGTATGATCATGACTCCGCCAATTCTCATCTTTGGTAATGGTTTTATACAGTGTGCTACTGTTGTAATAACTGTCGGCGATTGTTAATTTTGGACTAGCGGGGTCATTTTTTGTAAAATTTACTCCAAAATTTAATACTTCATTGGAAATATTGGTTTGATAATCAAATTTTATGGTATGTCCATTGCCAACTTTCCAGTCTTTCCCTGGTGCTGCTTGTTCTAAAACTCTATTTAATGGTGAGTTGTCAAAAACTTTTTGGGAATAGGCATTGACATTCTCTAGAGAAACACCTGCAAAGTCTTTTGGATATTTATCTTGATAAAATTCATTGGTCATATTTTCAAGATCTCCGCTTCGAAAAGCCCCCTTATTTGTGCTTGCTGCATAGGGCAGGTACTCTTTGTCTTGCCTACCGAATGCATCATAGCCTATGTGGGTGATGATGTCTTGTTGTTGTCCGCCGGCTTGTACAGCGATCTGTTGTTTGGGGCGCCCTAAACCGTCGTAGTAGGTAATGCTTTCTTGTTGTTGATCTGCAGCAACATTGCCTGTTTTTGTAGCTACCTTATAAGTTGTACTTTTTATGTAATTCTCAGTACTGCTTTGTGCCAACATACTCAATGGCAAAAACAATAATAGGGATACTAACGTTTTCATAGGGGTAGATTTTATAGGGGTTAGTTTTTATAATTGTATTGGTTGTTAGTTAACATATTTCCATCGGCATCTTTTACAAATTCTAACCGGTTAAAAGTATCGTAAGTATAGTATATGGTTTCTCCTCTGGGGTTGGTGATACTGGTAACGCCAATCAAGGGATCGTAAGTGTAGGTGGTTACTTGAGCATTGGGAAGAGCTTTTCTTAATAAAGTAAGTTTGTCTCTTAATACTTTCTCATTACAATTACCGGAATCTAAACATCTAGAAGTATCTGAATTAGAGGCTGTGACAGCTGTCTTTATTTTAGTTTGAACTGCTGTTATCTGAGCATCGGTATAACCTTCTATCTTAGCAATGGGTTGAGTCTTATGATAGCCCCAAACATAATAGATTTTTGTGCCGTCTTTTTTACTAACAATCTTAGGGTTACCTCTATTGTCATAACTATGGTATATAATTAAATCTTCTAAAACATTAGTTCCTTTTGCTTGAGAATATTTATAAATAGGGTAAGTATAATTGTTAATATTATTATGCGTTATGTATTTTCTTTGATGAAGGAATTTTTCCAATTTAATTCTTTCAGAATTTAATGTAATTTCTTTTTCAACAATAGGTGTTAAAAAATTACTTGAAGTCATATAGCTATATGGGTAACTTGAAAAATTATGTGAATATTTAATTTTTGTTTCAATTATTTCGTTATTAGAAGTTGTTTCTTTTATATTAGAGATTTGATTGTAATTGTTATACAAATAATCTTTATTTACCGTTAGAGAATCAATTCCGAAATAACTAGTTTCTTTTGAAGAAATAAGTTGAGATT
This sequence comes from Polaribacter sp., assembly GCA_029248845.1. Taxonomy (GTDB): domain Bacteria; phylum Bacteroidota; class Bacteroidia; order Flavobacteriales; family Flavobacteriaceae; genus Polaribacter. Next base: position 6,039 of record JAQWIO010000084.1, read on the forward strand.
TATACCTTTTTTTTATTGGATATCCTCCAATTTGATAAATAGCACAATATCCATTGTCGCAAGGGCTTGATATACCAGTTGTTGCATAAAAAACTTTACTGTATTTTGCTCCATAAAAAGAACCGTAATCAATTATGGAAGTGTAATTATTATATTTCTTATTTAAAAGCACATCATTTTTATCATAAACTAATTCTGAAGCTATTAAACCATTATCTAAATTATGTTTAATGGGAGGTAAGGTAACTGCATTTGAAATCGATGTTGAAGAGATACTGCCAATATTAGTAATATCATCTGGATTGTTTTTAAAATAAGAAACTATTTTTCCGTTATTAATACTATCTTGTTCATTATGAATCTGCTTTTCAATAACTTTATCATAGCCGACATAATTACCACTAGCGCTTGTAGAAATTGTAGCGATATTAGAACTAGAAATAGATAATTTAGTTGCATTAAAAAAACGTTGTATACAACTGTTTGATGTATTTATTTTATGTTGGATTTTAAAATCACTTTTTTTAGCGTAAATTAGGGGGGTCATTAGTTTTCCACCCTCGTATTCATAGCTTTTTTTAGTTGCTAGTTTTAAATTAGAGCTGTAATTGCTAATTTCCTTTATTCTGAGTCCTCCTCCTTTTGAAATTGTATTGTGAGTATTTGAATTAAAATAACTCAATTGTAAAAAAGCCTGACTAGAATTAATTGTACCATTATAACTTCCACAGCCTCCGAAAGCTCTAGCATAAACAACACCTTTATTAAAAGAATAATTTAATCCAGAAATGATTTGTTCTTGACTACCATTTATTTGCATCTGAATGATTTCTTCTTTATCTATATATTGATTAAAATTTGATTGATTAAAATTTGAAGTTCCTTTAATTAGACCTAAAACACCCATTGCATGAGCTGGTGAATAATAGGTTCCATTATCAACTAATAATTGTAAACTTTCTTTAAAACTATAAATTTTAATATAGGTATCTGAATAAGCAGTATTTAGCTCAACACTAGTACACCCTCTAACACTTAATAATGCAGTTCCTGAAAATCGCACATTATCTTGCCTTAATGTTATTATTTCAGATCCAGGTGTATTTGACGTAGTAGGGTTGGTGTCTATTCTAATAGAAGCAGGAGTAGCATTATAATCAATTGCTGGTGCTAAGTAATTATCAAAAGAATTTAATTCATAAGTAAATTCTGTATACCCTCCAGTTGGATAGGATATTTTCTTTAAAACTGCCGATTTCGCATGTTCTAAACTAGCTCCTTTGTTATTGTTTTCATAATCATCTAAATAGTTATTTTCATCTTGATAATTAAAACGATATAAATTTGGAAAAGTAGTAACGTTAGATAAGTATCCATTATAAAATCCCCAATAATCGCTAGCTAAAGATGTTTTTTGAGGTAATGGTAAAGTTTCGTTATAATTAAAAGTATAAGAAGGTTTTCCTAATTCTTCTAAAGAATTTAATTTTAAACGATGTGTTTTTTCATTGGATGTTTTCGTTACAAAATTACTGTAATAATTTAAATCGTTATTTAAATTAGTTCCTGAGGTATGCCCTATAAAATACCCATAGTTAAAATTAAATGTTTTTAATGCTGTAGAGGCTAAATTTCTTTTAATTTCAATGCGATCTAACTTTTTTGCACCTACCAAGTCAATTCTATCAGAAGTCGTAAATGAGATTATCCCTTCAGGAAAAGTTATCGAAGATAAATAAGAATATTTTTGTTTGACTAAACTTTTACTTTTGGCAACATCATAATTTAAAAAACCAAGCGGAAAACTATCTGATATCGATTTTTTTTCAAAAATACTCAAAGATTCAGAAATCGAAGGATACCCGACAATTTCATTTGTAAGCGAATAATTAAAAGTGATCACATCTCCTTTATTTGTCTGTATCTGAGTTAATTGATACGTTCTTGAAGCTCTTTCTTGACGGACGGATAAATTTAAACCTCCACCACCTGAAATACTTTGTGAACCATTAGCTACATAGATACTTTCCTCTTTTAATTCGAAGAGAAATTGATGCCCTTCTGGTACAGTTATTAAAAAATCTGAGGGCTCTTGATTACTGGAATGTGAGTTAGGTAATATTTTAATTCCTTTGTCTGTTAAACACACAAAGGTTTCACTTTCCCAATCAAGTAAAAAACTACCTGAATACCCTAAAAAATTAAACTTAAAAATATCAGGTTCAGAGTCCCAATAACCACTTGTATAAGATGGATGTATATTGTTCATTTTATTACCATTAAAAAATGAGCAACCTCCAACACCAGTTCCTCCACCAACTTTTGCATTAATATAAAAATTAGAACAAGTTCCAATTGAAGACGGAGTTAAAGAAGAACTAATAGTTTCAAAGTCAGGTAGCATTCTTGAAGAGTAAAACCCAAAATCATCTGTTCCATTTACTATTTGAGTAATACTACCTGCATCATGGAGTGTCCATCCTAAACCTGTCCATCCAGATTCTTCATTTACGCGAAATCCATTTGAATGATAGGTAAGATTAATTGGAACATTCAATCCTCTAACCTCTATATTATAAATAGGTATGGATATATTGGGTACTCCTGTATATTTACCTACTGGTACTTCCCCATATTTCATAAATTCAAATGATTTTGGATTGGGTGGTAAAACACTAGGGAGTTTTGTATTCTCATTCATTTGACCATTAACAGTATTAACACACAATAAGCATATACAAACACCGAATAATAATTTTTTCATAACATTTTTTTTAATAATTTGTTTTTAATGGGGGTAAAGATTTTAAAATTTAGTTTCAATCAGGAAAAAGGATTCCTAATAAAAATTCCAAGTTCTTTTTTTGTTGAATAGCAACATCGGGCTCAAAATATTTGTACATTTTATTTAAACAGAGGCTTCAGAAAAGGAAGGTAGCGTGTTTGGTATTTCTTGAAATAGAAATGAACCACTAAAAATAGTTAGTGAAACACTAAAAACTAGCTTTTTCATAGGGGTATTTTATAGATTAATAATTATAATGCTAGAAAAGAATCAAGAATATGAAAGAAGTTCAACACCGGTTTTAGAGCACAAAATAGCCATCACAAGAGCGAGATCGCTTTGTTAATTGTTAATAATGTGTGTGTAAATAGGGAAAATCAAAATATTTTTTTCTTTTACTTAGCATCTTCAATATATCAAAAATTATTTATTATGCAAAATAAAAGGTAAAAAAGTATTGATTTAGTGATTTATTTATAAAAAAAGCCTTAATTAATAATAAAAACACAATTATGATTCCCTTCAGAATTTATTTTTTTGTATTTCGATATCTACATAAAAATAAAAAGCAACTTTTTAATTTCCAATGACCGAACTTAATTGAAATATTGGCAAGTACATAGCAATTAAAATAATTGCTACAATAGCGCCTAGAAATACAATAATTAAAGGTTCTATCGTGGCAGAAATCACATTAGATTGGTATTCGATTTCTTCATTGTATTGCTCTGTGAGTCTTTGAAAAATGGTTTCATTTTGGTTAGTTTCATCAGCTACTTTTATAAGCGATACCATTTTTTTATCAAAAATATTATAGGTACTCATACTTTGATGTAAACTTTTTCCCTGTAAGATATCCTGTTCAATTTTTTCCAATGCTATTTCTAAAGGATAATAGCCAATCATTTTTTTTGTTAATTGGATTCCATTTAGAAGCGGTACTTTAGCCCCTGTTAACAGCGTGATTGCTTGTGTAAATTGAGCTATTTTTACTTTTCTAATAAAGGGTCCAACCAAGGGTATTTTAAGTAACACACTTGTGGTTATTTTTTGATACCAAATCTTCTTTTTACACAACTGAACAAAAAGAAAGATTCCAACAACAATTACAAAAGACAAGTACCAATATTCTTGAAAAAAAGTAGATGCCGATAGTATTTTTTTAGTAATCCAAGGAAGGGCTACCTTGTTTTGTTTAAAAATATCTGCAAACATGGGTACGACAAATTGCAACATAAATAACAGGGCTAGAAAGGCAGTTAACAAAACAACAATAGGGTAGGACAGTGCACTTAAAATGATTCTCCGTTGTTTGTTTTTTCGTTTGTAAAAAGCACCCAATTCTTTCGTTACATTTTGTAGGGTTCCTGTTTGTTCTCCTATTTTTAACGAATGGTATTCGTAGGCAGAAAATTCTTTGTTTCCTTTTATGGCATTCGAAAAGTTTTTACCATTGATCAAATCGGTAACAATTTGGTTAATAAGGGTTTTGTTTTGTAGCTTTTTTTGTTCCTCTCCAATCAATACTAAGGCATCTTTTAAGGGTAAACCTGCATGTAACAGGACGTATAATTCTGTATAAAAAGCCTCCTTTTTTTTTGTTGAAAAAGAAGTGCCAAACCTAATTTCTTTTTTGAATAACGTATTCATATCAAAAGAAGAAGGTTGTTTTTCTTTAGGTTGTATGTTTTTTAATTGAAATGCCATGGTACTGTTTGTAACAATTAGTTATTAGGATTGTTTAGATAATGCGCTGCATCTTTTATTTGCTGTATAAAGAGCTGTTTGTTTGAAAATTCCTCTGATAAATTGATTTCTATTGCATCTATACATTTACCTTTTGTTTCAAGGCCTTCTAAAAATAATTTTTTAGTCATTATTTTAATAGGGAAAGTGTCTTTTTCTCTGATGATAAAATCATCTAAAAAAGTATATGAAATGCTGTTTTCTGAATTTTTTAGAGATATTCTATTTTTTTGCTCATCATAGTAGGCATTGCGGGCATTAAAATCTCTTATAAAAGTTGCTTCAAAAAATTGTACTGCTGTTTTTTGATGATAGGTATTTTGAATGATACGCACTTGTTTTTTTAGCATACTCAGTACTAGAACCCCCATAGCAATAACGATACTCGCTACGACTGTTACAACAATCATTTCACCCAATGTAAAGGCTTTTAGTTTGGTTTTACTCATAGGGAATGGCTATGATTCTTTTGTTGCTGCTTTTTTTTGTGATCATGTGTGTTATTGAAAAATCAAGATATTTTATCTTGTTATGCGTGTTGTTTACAACACGAATTAAAAAATCTTTCTCGGTAAAAGAAATTGGAACTTTTAATTGCTTGTTTTTGTATCGATAAATGAGTTTTTCAATGCGCGTTTCTAGAGCAGCGGTATCTTTTTTTATAGAACTCATCATGATATTATGTATGGTTATCAGAGCAATTCCAAAAACAACAAGTAAAATAGTGGTGGCTACGATAACCTCTGTTAATGAGGAAGCTTTCAGCCTGAGATGTATTCTTTTTTTTAGTTCAACCATTTTGCCACTGAATTTGATTCGTTTTCTATGAGGAGTCCTACATATTGAATGGGTAACTTTTTAGCATTGATGATTGCGTTGTACAAATGGTTGACATATACTCCTCCTGATTTTTTTACGATAAAATGATTAGTATACACACTTCCAAAAACACTTCCTTGTAGTGCTAAGTTTTTTGCGCAGTAGACCTCTCCTTGAACGACTGCCGAATCATCAATTTGTATCTGTGTTTTATAACTAGAGGTGTTGTTGTCAGAGCAATATACGACCATTCCTTTTACGAGGGTATTTTTAGAAATATGAATTTCTTCCCTCTCTTGTTCATCTCGACTCAAAGCTTGTAAAGAATGATCGTTTTCATTCAAAAGAATCAACGCAGTAGGATAGTGTAAGGTGCAGCCAGAGGCTACTTCAATTGATTTTTTTGCGATTGCTTGAAAATTTCCTGTGGTGTTTTTTTCAATCCTAATTTTGGGTGCGATTAAAATAATATCTTCTAAATTTGCTGAAGCCTCTACGACAATTGCAGTTTTAGAACTCACAACAATGTTTCCACTTAAAGATATATTTTTTAAAAGGATGGGTTTGTTAGCAGCATACAACCCTGTGTTTTTTGTAAAAGATTGGTGTAATTTTACCCCATCCTCTAGTTCCATATTTTTTATTTTATCGGTAACATGATTTTGATAAAAGTCTTTTACAAATTCAATATTTTGAATCTGAGGTAAAGATCTGGTACTCGCTTTTCTTGTGCTGTTAATCAATGGGTCTCCATAAAATGAAACCCCTGCAATGTTTCCACTTTTAACTCCTTGTTTAGGAAGAGAAACCGCTCCTGTAATTTTTGTTTTTCCAACCAAAACCAACGCATTGTTATTGTCTTTTAAATACAATGCATCTCTTTGTGATTTTTGAACCCCCAATAACCCTATTTTTTGAAAGAATTCATTGCCTACTTTTGAATTCCCAATGGCCAGATCAAAAATTCCCCAATGTTTTTTTATGAGGGTTGTTACTGCTGTTTCGTTATCGTAAAAATGTATAGGAGTTTTAAGATTGTAGCGGACTTTTTGTTGTTTCAGAGACTCAAAACTTAATTGAACAGCAGCAATGACCTCTTTTGTAAATTGATGCTTGATATTCATCCTTTGTTGTAAATACACCAAGGATATAAAAGCAACAATAATGATAGCGATGATGACCGAAATCACCAAAACATACTGTAACGCACCTGCTTTTATTTTCTTTAAAAAAGTCATTTTATTGCTTTTTGATTTTCTTTAGCTCATTTTTAAATTTCACAGAGATCTCATTTTCGGTGGCTTTGATCAATTGAACTCCTTGAAGCACTTGTTTTATTTTTACAATATCTTGTTTTCCATTGATTGTTAAAATATAGGACTTTTCCTTGTTTCCTTCCACACTTCCATTGTATTGAATATCTGGAAATACTGTGGTTGTATTTTTAGAAACGATCGTTTTTTTTCGAATTGTTTTCTTTGTTGGGAATTTGCCTAAAAACGGATCTCTATAGGCTTGGTTTACAGTATAGAAAGCATGTTTATCGGTCTTTTGTTCCTGAAAGTGAGTTTGTATATTTTCGGTCTTTACTTTTGGAGTAGGAGGATGCATTCGCGTATAAATTTGATAGCCAATCATTCCCCAAATGATCAAAACAATTCCTAAGAGACCATATGTTTTTTGTTGTTTATTCAGAACGGTATATTATTTAAGTAGGATTCGGTTCTTTAGAGTAAAAAGGGGGTCACTTCTTCAATAGAAGTAATTCCTTCTTTTACCAACTGAATCATATTTGTTTTTAAGGTTGCTATATGATGTGTTTTCAAATAGTCATTGATTTCTAATTCATTGTTTTTGATGTTTGTAACCAATTCTTCGGTAATTGGAATAATTTCATATACTGCTTTTCGTCCTTGGTAACCTGTTTGATAACAGCTGGGACACCCTACTGCTTCAAAATGTGTATCAATTTTTTCCATTTCTTTTAGAGGTTCTATATTCATACCTAAAGAGGTCTGCAACCTCTTGCAGTTGTTACAGAGTTTTCGTATCAAACGTTGCGCTACACTTATGTGTAAAGTACTCGCAATTAAAAAGGAAGGAATACCCATATCGATCAAACGAGACACCGTTGCCCAAGCCGAATTGGTGTGAATGGTCGATAAGACCAAATGCCCTGTCAAAGAGGCTCTAATAGCCATGTTAGCCGTGGCTACATCTCTGATTTCTCCTACCATAATAATATCTGGATCTTGCCGTAAAAAAGTACGCAAGGTACTTGCAAAATCTAATCCAATATTTTGTTTCAATTGCACTTGATTGATCCCTTTTAAGGTGTATTCAATAGGGTCTTCTATGGTTAATATATTGGTAGATGCATGGTTTAATAATTGTAAAGTTGCATATAGTGTGGTGGTTTTTCCAGAACCTGTAGGTCCTGAAATGAGTACAATTCCATTGGGTTTTTGAACTGCTTTTTTATAGGTTTTTAGTTCTTGTTTTGTAAACCCTAAATTGTCTAAAGAAACATAGAAGTTGCTTTTCGATAAAATACGTAAGACTAATTTTTCGCCATATAGGGTGGGTAGAGAAGAGACGCGAATATCAAAATCTTCGGTTTCCGTAGTGAGATGAATTCTTCCGTCTTGTGGCAATCTTTTTTCAGAGATATCCAAACTTGCCATGATTTTTATCCGATTGATCATTTTTGGATATGATTCCAAAGAAATTACATATTTCTCCATCAATTTTCCATCGATGCGTAAACGAACTCTTGCTTGTTTTTCAAATATTTCAAAATGTATGTCACTACTGCCAATTTCTTTGGCTTCATAGATGATATTCAGCAAAAAATCTTCTGAGTAGTTGAGCGATTTTCCGCCCTGATTGAGGGCTCTTTTTCGATAGTTAGTTTCTAAGTATTTTTGGAGAATATCTGTGGTTTCTTTTTCTAAAAGAATCTTTTGTCCTAAAACCACAGTGAGTTCTTGGCATAATTCATTGATGGGTTCTATATCTGTTTTAAAAATCCATTGGTTGTCATTTTTAGCCACAGGAATAATTCGGTACTGATACGCTTGCTCACTTGAAATCAGTTGAACCAGTTCTGTAGCAATATCAAATTCTTGTTTTTCCATGTTATATCGTGTATAATTCTATTTTAGGGAATAATTTATTTGCCACAAGAACCAGTATTAAAAAAAGACTTTGCAATCCTGCCAGAGGAACTGTTTTATTGTTAAGCCTTCTTTTTACCAGGATAAAAACAAGTAGTGAAAAGAGTAATGAAAAAATAAAAACCATCAAAAAAGATAAGATGGGTAAACTCACCGCCAATAAGATAAAAAAGAGCAAGTCTCCCATGCCAAATACTTCAAAAATGTTGTTTTGAAGTATTATTTTTGCATACAAACATAGCACTCCAAAAATAAGAGCTATAACAGTAATATTCATAAGGATAGAAGCAATGAACACCTTTTGATTTTGTTGTAAAAAATGAAGTATTCCCCCTAAAAATAGCCCAGCAATTAGAATCCATACAGAGATTTTTCGCTCTTTAATATCCTGGTAAAAAAGCATTGTTAAAGTTGTGATGAATAAAATTTCTATGTATAGATTCATTTAATTTAAAAGTATTTTTAGATCTAATCTTGTTGTTCTAATTTTTGTAAGTAAAATAGCCCTGTCAACTCTTCTTTATTCCTACGGTAATTTCTTTTCTTTTCAAAATTAACCGAGGTTAGTGTTCCTAGCTGCTGTCTTTCTATATAATTTGTTAGTTTTAATAATGCGATAAAACTTCCTTTAATTTTAAAAGAGTAGGTGAGTAATTTTGTCTGGTTCATAATAGTTTGATGTGGTTCATTAAAAGAAATCACTTCCATTGAACACTCTTTTTTAAACACATTTAATTTGTTGAATAGTAATTGTTGAAAAGAGTTTTTAATAGACAATTCTTTTTGCTGTAAAACAGCATCTAAATGCTTGTTTTTTTGTTGCAGATTAAAAATTTGTGTCTTCGCATTAGCCATCAATTCCTTTTCTTTTTGTAGCATGGTTAATTTTGTTTTTAAATCAATGGTTTTCTGTATTGAAAAGACATAGGAAATGAGAAATAGCATCAAAAACCCAACGATCAAAGTTATATTCTTTTGTTTGTCAGTCATGAGTGGTTATTATAAATTTAAATACAGCAATACGGGTTGTTTTTTTCCCTTTTCCATATGCATGTATGGAAATATTTTTAACCCATTTTTTTTGTTCCAAAAGAGAAATCCAATTTGAAAAATCCTCATTTTCTTTTGAAATCCCTTTAACTATAATTTGATTTTTTTTAAAAGAGATTGGGTTGTCTTTTTTTTGAATACCTACTATTGGTTGATAATAAAATTGTGATAGTAAAATAGTTTGGGGGGTTGAAATTCCCAGCTCATCTATATAGAGAGAAAGCTTTGAATTGGATGCCGATTGCACACTTGCTACCAAATGTTTCTTTTGTGTAACTTCTTCTTGTAATTTATGGAGTTGATTTTTATAAGTTTCACTCAGTTGAAGTTCTCCAGTTATCGTATTCACCCTATTTCTATAAGAACTAAAAAAGAAAAAATTTATCAATAGCAATCCTAAGAAAAAGCTTAATCCAGTTTGTAAGCTCAGGTTAAAAAAACGTTTATGGAAATAGCGTTTTTTTAATTCTGTATGGCGGATACTAGCCTTATTTTTGGTATAATAACAAATAATCCCGGCTAAGGGTAAAATTTCTGTATCGGCCACTTGTAAGTCATTGATGCTATAATTTTTACCAGAAGAACTTGCTTTTTCAATACTACAAATAGCCTTGGTGTCAAATTTAACTGCTGCATTGGAGGAAAACAATGTTTTATTCTCTACAAAAGGTTGTAAATTCTGTAGGACTAAATTCCCTAATGAAAAATCGATGACAGAAATCCCTTTTTGTTGGTAGGTGTTTATCACCTTATCAATATGTTTTTTTCTAGCAATACAAACAAAAGAGTGATCTGTGTTTTGATATACCTCATAATAGAAATCTGTTAGAGTAATTGTTGGAAAGGCATTTCGAATCAATACTTTTTCATTGTTACTAATACTTGCTACTTTTTTCGACAAAATTTGCGCATCATTGAGAATTAGAAAAAGATGTTTTTGACCCTTTAATTCTTCAAGGAGAATATCAAAACGATCTGTTTGCTTGTTTTTTGAAATGACAAACTCATGCTTCTTTTTTCTGAGTTGTAGGAGGTTAAAAACTCCTTTTTCAGCATGTTCAATAGCTGTATATATTTTGCCATATTTAAGTATTTGCCGAATCATTAATCAATGATGGTTGATTTAATTAATACGGATAACTTGCTCTTTGAGGTGGTTCTGGTACGTTTGCTGAAGAACCATTTAATAATCGGGATTCTTGCTAAAAATGGAACTCCTGAGCCAGTATTGTTTTTAGATGTTTCTTCAATTCCTCCCAAAATAACCACATCTTTATTATTGACTCTTATCGTAGAAGTAAATTCTCTTGAATTAATTCCAGGAGGGGCTTCAGGATCAATACGTTCTCCATTAAAATCAGATTGTAACACATTAATGTTTAGTGTAATGTTTCCGTCTCCAGAAACTAAAGGACGAATCCCAATAGACAAATCTGCATCAATAGGAAAGTAATTCTTTATTTCTGTAGTTTGAGGATTTTGAGACCCAATTACATCTTTTCTCGTAACGGTATAGTAAGATCGTTCTCCTCTAGATAAGGTGGCTTGATGACTATTTAAAGTAGACAGTTTAGGAGTAGATCGTATTTGAATAGTTCCGTTGGTTTCTAATGCTTTGATTTTTGCATAAAAATTAGGAACTACTTTTCCGATATTTAACGATCCAAAGCCATTAAATCCTCCTATAATTTTATTAATGCTGGTAGCCCCTAGTGTCAAATTAGTTCCAGAGAAAATCGAACCATTATCCGTCGTTGGGGTTTCTCCAATTCCCAAATCCAAGCCTGAAGAGACTAAATTGGAATTGGATACTTCAAGAATCATTACTTCAATTAAAATGATAGGAATTGGTTTGTCTATTGTTTTTAAGAAATTTTTAAAAGCTTCTATTTTTTGAGCATTGCCATTAACTAAAAAAGCATTTTGCTCTACATCAGTGGTAATTTCTAATCCTTCTGTAATCCTTTTTGGAATTAAATCTAAAATGGCCTCTGATTTATTAGAGTAGCCCTGAAATGTACTTCTGTTATTTAGAGTTGAATTGTTATGATTGGTAGAATTATTAAAATTGCCAGTTCCTTGATTAAAGCTATTATTATAATTTCGATTCTCGTTTGAAGAACTAAAAACTGAATTTCTGTTACTTTGAATTGAAGAGTTCATAATCTCAATAGAACGATGTAGTAATGGAATCGCAACTGAACTGTTTAAAGAAGATTGTTCCTCCTCTCCAAAATAGTAAATATTGTTAATTTTTTTATAGCTAAATGCAGTGTTTTCTAAAATGTTAGTTAGTAAAACATCATAGGGGATGCCTGTTGCTTTTACAGTCGCTTTTCCAGCATCGGAAAGCGGACTACTGGTGAACATATTGATACTTAGATCATGTCCTATGTCTTTTATAATCGATGCGATGGAAACATTTTCAAAATCTACATCTACGAGTTGTTTTATGGTATCTTGAATTTTAAAGTAAAAATTAGAATTTCTGTATCGTGCTGGTTTTTGTCTTCTAGTATCTGTAATTCCTTTTTGATTTGGAGCACTAGCACTCTCAAACAGATAATAATTATCTTTTGTTTTTGTCACCGATAAATTATTGGCAAATGCAATTTTATCAATGGCGCTCTCAAATGTTTTGTCTTTGATGTAAGAGGATATTTTTTGATTTTCAATTCCCGGAGAAAAGACTAAGTTTTTACCCGTAACATGGGTAATTTTTTTAAAAGCAACAAACAAGGTGTCGTTAAGTAAATCTACAGAAAAAAGATCTTTTTCCTGATCATATTTCGCGCTAATATTTCTTGTAATAAATGGTTTTGTATATCGCTTAAAGCTTATAATTGAACCTAAAACATCCAGAGTAAGATGGTATTCTTTACACAAATATAAAAAGACATTTTGTACGATGGCATTAGAGAAATTTTGAGATACTTTTATTTGGTTTAAATCTGAAGTAATACTTACATTTAACTCTTGCTCAGCAGCAATAGCTCTTATAAATATAGGGAGCTCCGTATCGTTTAAACTAAAATCAATTTTTTTAGTTAGTCCTGGAACACTTGTTGATAAAAGTTCTAGTTTTTTTTCAATTTTTTGAATTCGATTGTCTTCTATTTGTCCAAAAGTCAGTGGAGAAAAATAGATTGCAAAGAATATAAGAGGAATATATTTTTTAAGCACAATTTTTTTTTAATAGGGGTTATTTAACAGAAAAACTATTGGTAGAATAGTCTGTAGAGAAATTAGAATTCATTGCTTTTACACGCCATTGGTACTCTCCAACCTCTAAATCTGTTGAAATGATGGTACCTGTTGTTATAGAATCTATTAAAATTTGGCTGGCATTATCAAAGTTCGGATGGGCTAATTGAATTTCGTATTCAGTAGCCTCCAACACTTTTTTCCAATTAAACTGGATGGTCCCATTTGTTACTTCGGAAGTATCTGTTGGAGCCAACAAAACAACCTTTTTTTCAGAAATATTTTCTATGAAAATAGCTTCACAATTACATAGCAAAATCGTGATAGTAACAAATAGCAATTTCTTTTTCATTTTTGCTTATTTGATATTATTAATATAAATATAATAAATTATTATTATTTTTTAATACTTTTATTACTCTATAATTATATAATTGCTATTTAGATGAAGATTCAGTATAAAATTTTGACAAAAAAAATACCGGCTTTTAACATGCAAGAGTTATTAGTCGTTTTGGTGATTATTGGCATTTTAATTTTAATTGCCCTACCTAATTTGATGCCAATTATTTCTAAGACCAAAGCTTTAGAAGCCCAGAATCATTTGATGCACGTTTACAGTTTAGAACGTAATTATTTTTTTATGTATTCTAAGTATACAAATGAATTCAGTGCCATTGATTTTCTACCCGAGAAAACAATACAGAATGGAGGTACTGCCAATTACGAATATCAAATTGTAGAAGCTTCTAATAACTCTTTTAAAGCAAAGGCTATTGCGGTTATAGATTTTGATGGAGATGGTGTTTTTAATGTTTGGGAGATTGACCAAAACAAGAATTTGAAGGAAGTTGTTAAGGATTAAAGGTCTATTTTAAACAATAAAAAACCAGCACAAATAAATGTACTGGTCCTATTTTATTAATAATCGACTATCTATTTCAGGACGATTCGGTTTTGTAACATAAGTTATCCTTTTAGCTTGTTTTTAAAATTATCAAATCTGTTAGTTTCTTTCTTTGGCCAGTTATTATTGGAAGTATCTACATCTGCAGTTTCAAAATCTGGATCTACGACAATGCTCTTAATTTCTTTTGTAGAAGCAAATATTCTTTTTACGGAAGCATCATTTTTCATCCAAATTTGCGCTGGGAAAGTATGTCTTTTCTTTGTTCCATCGGCAAAGGCTAATTCTACGATAATTGGCATTACTAAGCCTCCAGGTTTTTCAAACTCTACCGCATACATATAAGATGGAATTTCTTTAGCATCTGTATAAGTATCCATTATTGTTGGATTCGCATCTTCTTTTTTATCAGTAATATAAATTAAATCTCCTAAGCTTTCAAAATATTGACTGTATTTTTCTTTTAACTCGGTAACTCTTTCGCTAGGCTTATCAGTGATATACAAAGGTTTCACACTTTTGATGCCAATATCAGTTACATCTGTGGTATAAAACCAACCTCTCCAAAACCAGTCTAAATCCATACTAGAAGCATCTTCCATAGATCGGAAGAAATCAGCTGGTGTGGGGTGTTTAAACATCCATCGTCTGGCATAGGTTCTAAACGCATAGTCAAATAATTTTGGTCCCATGATGGTTTTTCTAAGGATATACAGTCCTGCTGCCGGTTTCGTGTAGGCATTAGGGCCAAATTGTTTTACATAGTCTCCCTGAGACATGATAGGAGAGATGTTACTTTGATCTCCAGCCATATATCTGGTGATATCTTTTGCTGGATTGATAGCAAACAATTCTGGATCATATTTTAATTCTGCTAAGATTTCAACAAAAGAATTGAGTCCTTCATCCATCCAAGTCCATTGCCTTTCATCTGAATTGACAATCATAGGGAAAAAGTTATGACCTATTTCGTGTATGATTACCCCTAACATTCCTTTTTTGGTTCTGTCTGAGTAGGTTCCGTCTGGATTTGGACGACCATAATTGAAACAAATCATTGGATACTCCATTCCTTGTCTTTCAGAATGTACAGAAATTGCTTTTGGGTAAGGGTAGTCAAAGGTTAGTTTAGAATACTCTATAAGTGTCGTTGCTACTGCTCTTGTTGAATGCTCTTCCCATAGTGGGTTCCCTTCTTTTGGGTATAATGAAACAGCCATTACTGTTTTACCATTTACATTGGTTGCCATGGCATCCCAGATATATTTTCTAGAGGATGCAAAAGCAAAATCTCTCACATTCTTGGCTTTAAATTTCCATGTTTTTGTGAGGGTAGTTCGTCCCTTTTCAGCTTTTTCAGCTTCGGCTTGTGTCACAATAAAAACAGGTTCTTTGAATGAATTTCTTGCTTTTTCCCAACGTTTACGTTGTTCTTTGGTTAGCACGTTTTTTTCATTTTGTAACGTACCTGTTGCATCTACGATATGATCTGCAGGAACGGTTAAATTCACCTCATAATCTCCGAATTCTAGAGCCCATTCCGAGCGTCCCCAAAACTGCATGTTTTGCCATCCTTCAACGTTGTTGTATACCGCTAATCTTGGAAAAAATTGTGCAATTGTATAATTGTTGTTTCCGTCAGGGAAAGTCTCTAGTCCTGATCTTCCTCCATCTTTATTAATGTCATTAATTTTATAATTCCATTGTATTGAAAATTTAAAAGTATCTCCCGATGCAAGTGGTTTTGGTAAATGAATACGCATCATCGTTCTATGAATAAAATGAGATAAAGGTTTGCCATCACTTTCTACCTTTTCGATGTTGAAACCAAATCCTTTACCCTGACTCATATAGGTTTCTTGAAATTTTTGAGGACTCATAAACATATTGATACTGGTAGATTTTGATAAGGGAGTTTCAGAATCATCTGCTCTCATATTTTGGTCTAATTGAACCCATAAATACTCTAATTGATCTTTAGAGTTGTTGTGATAGGTAATTTTTTCATGACCATAAATTTTGTTGGTGCTTTCCTCCAAACGAATGTCCATGATATAATCAACTTTTTGTTGAGTATATTGATGCCCTGGTGCTCCTGAGGCAGTGTGCTGATCATTTGGAGTTGCCAAAACATCTTTTAGTTGTCTAAATTTGTTTTGATCGGTGTGACCTTGTTTTGTTTTACTTTCAACTTTTTTTTCTTGGGCTAGACTTGCTGTAATAGAAAAGAATAGAGAAAATAGAAATAGGAATATTTTTTTCATGAAAATGATTAATTTAATGCTGAGTAAAATTAATTATAAGTTTATAATTGGATGTTATGAATGTAAAGTTTTAACAAACCTTTATCAAAATTATTACAAAATAAAAGCAACTTGTTTTGAGTTCACTTTTTATTCTTAACATACATGCGAATCTTATCCCTTTATTTTGTTTTTAAATTTATCAAATTTGTTTTTATTCTCTTTTGGCCAACTGTTATTAGAGGTATCTACGTCTGCTGTTTCTTGATATGGATCAATGCTGATTTTTGTAATTTCTTTACTACTAGAAAAGACTTTGGTTACTTCTTTGTCATTAAATCTCCAAATTTGTGCAGGATATACTTTTCGTTCTTTAGTTTCATCTTTATAGGTGTAATACACAATAATAGGCATTACAAGTCCCCCGGGCTTATTATAAGTAATTTCGTAGTGAAATTTTGAATTAGGATCTTTCTCCTCACCAAAACTCAAGCCCTTTGTGGTATCTTCTATAAAAAACACCTCATTATCTTTTGTTTTTGTGTGGTACTTTTTCACATTTTTGATTCCTATATCTGTCACATCTGTGGTGTAGAACCAACCTCTCCAAAACCAGTCTAGATCTATTCCAGAAGCATCTTCCATGGTTCGGAAGAAATCTGCTGGAGTAGGATGTTTAAACATCCATCTCTGAGAATAAGTTCTAAATGCATGATCAAATAGTTCATGTCCCATGATGGTTTCTCTCAAAATCCATAAAGCAGTTGCAGGTTTTCCATAAGCATTACTACCAAAGCTATAGACGTTGTCACCTTTGGTCATGATGGGTGCAATCATGGATTGATCTCCATTCATGTATTTTATAATATTTTTCGGATACCCTCTAGTAATAGGAAAATTTTTATCATAAGCCAATTCAGCCAACATTTCAACATAAGAATTTAAACCTTCATCCATCCATGTCCACTGTCTTTCATCAGAATTTACGATCATTGGAAAAAAGTTATGACCCACTTCATGAATCGTTACTTTGATCATTCTGTATTTGGTTCTATCAGAATAGGTTCCGTCTGCATTTGGTCTTCCAGGGTTAAAACAAATTTGTGGATATTCCATGCCCATTTGTCCGTCTACAGAAATTGCTTTGTGATAGGGGTATTCGAATGTATATTTTGAATATGTTTTTAAAGTTTGTGCTACTGCTCTTGTAGAATGATCTCCATATAAAGGATTTGCCTCCTTAGAATACAATGAATATGCCATTACAGTCTTGCCATTGATGTCTACTGCCATGGCATCCCAAATAAATTTTCTAGAACTTGCAAATGCATAATCTCTCACGTTTTTTGCTTCAAATTTCCATGTTTTAGTATCTGAGGATTTGCTTTTCTCAATTTTTGATGCTTCTTCTTGTGTGCGAATTAGAACAGGATGATCAAAAGTTTTTTTTGCTTTGGCCAATCTTTTCAATTCTTTTTTTGATAAAACTTCATTTTCGTTGAGTAATACTCCAGTGGCACCAAGCATATGATCGGCAGGTGTAGTAATATGAACTGTGTAATCACCAAACTCCAGAGCAAATTCACTTCTTCCCCAGAATTGATCATTTTGCCATCCCTCCACATTATCATATACACACAATCTTGGATAAAATTGAGCAATTACATAATTGTTATTTTCATTTTCTGTAAAATGTTCGTAACCAGATCTACCTCCAATTTCTCTATGGTTATTGATATTGTACCACCAGTTAATTTTAAATGAGAATGTCTTTCCAGCTGCCAACGGTTCCGGTAAATTAATTCTCATCATTGTTTGATTGATTGTATGCGATAAACTACTGTTATCTATGTTGGTTACGCTTGTAATATTAAAACCTCCGTCAAAAGGTGTTTCTGGAAAACTACGGTTAAAACTTTTTACAGGCATGCGACTAGGAATTTTAGAGGGTTGAATATCTGGTGTTTTAGAGTCTTTTGCTCTTATGTTTTGATCTAGCTGCACCCATAAATAAGCTAGTTCATCTTTAGAATTATTGTGATAAACAATAGTTTCCTTTCCTGATATTCTTTTGTTTTCATCGTCTAAAACAATATCCATTACATAATCTACTTTTTGCTGTGTGTAATTGATACCTGGTGCACCTGAAGCAGTTCGCTGACTATTAGGCGTTGCCAATTCATCTTTAAGTTGTTTGAATTTATTTTGATTGGTATGACCTTGAAGACCTTGTTTTATTTTTTTTTCTTGAGCAAACACAGAGGTTCCAACAAAAAAAATGCTTAGTAAAAATAAACGACTATTTTTCATGTGATATTGGATTAAATTTAATGCAAATTAACAATTAGAGATTTAATAAATTAAAACGATTAAAATTTTAACAAACTTGATGTCTTTTTTGCAGTTAGTAAGAGACTTTGATGTTTGTTATAAATTTTTGTTTTAAGTAAATTTTTTTGGTTTGGAAAATGATTCGTCAATAGGGTGTTGATCACTTCTAGGGTATTGATATCATTTACATCTTCAATTTCTAAATAAAAATAGACTAAATCTCCGTCGTATTCTTTTCCAAGGTAATTGAACTCTCTTGGAATATCATTAATTTTTAAATGAACTTTTTCTTTTAGATAATTTTCAAAATAAGGATCGTTATTCTTCAACTCTTTCTCAGATGTAAGTTGTAAATTGATATGATACTTTTTATTTAAAGCGGTTTCTATGTCATCCATAAAAACATTGATTATTATTTGTATGGAGCGTGTTTCATTCTTGTACTCGATCTGAGTCAGGCTCAAATAATATTTATGAGGTGAGAAGGAGAGAAGTGGGACGATGAATAGAAGTAAAAATGCTTTTTGAATGTTCATATTAAAATGAAATGATGATCAAGCCAAATTACTCTTTTTTTATGATTTTCAAGTAGCTTATACTTTCTTTTTCAAAGATTTTTATGAGTTCTAAAAGTTTATTTTCTGTATGAAGTTTTCCGATTCCTAAAGGATTGCAATATTCTAAAAAATGAAAGTAGTTCTCTACAGGGATTTGTAATTTATCAAAAAAAATTTTCACCAAGTTCAGAGAGCACTTTGTAAGGAAAAGCTTTTTGAAGTGCTAATTTTTTTCGCAATGCCCACAGGTGTTTAGAATATTTAAATGAGATGCTAACGCTAGCTCCTGCTCCAATAAAAGCCATGTTTGGATCTGTTTTGACAATCTGAGGCCTTACTCTTTTGTCTATATAATCATCCGACTCAACGATTTTCATATTCACTTTAGAGAAATCCATTACATTTCTTAGTATGGAGTCTTTTTTATTTGTAGGGACATCTTTGATATCAACCCCCAATCGTCCCATTAAATAATGCCTTTTTAGATCGAATTCATCCAAAACATAGGTGTTAGATGCTAATGTTACTTTTAGGGTTCTTTGATCAATAATTTGTTTGTTTATGAAGATTTTTTTTGTGATATGCTGTATGGAGGAGATTTGTAATGAATCTCCCTTAGAAACAACAATTCTAAAGCGTCCGTTATCAGAAGAAAAGGTCCCTTTATTTAAATTAATAATATTTGCATTTCTTACGACTCCCAAAGAATCTATCAGATCTCCAAAAATCAAAACATTCTTTTCTTGAGAAAAGCTACAGGTAGCTATTGTATATAAACATATAAGAAATATTTTTTTAACATCTTCACTTATAGTTTTTTTGTTGATAGCTTTATGTATTGCTAATTCTGATAGGAAAGAAGTTTTCTTTCGTGTCATCAATTTATAAATTACAATAAGTGCTTGCTTAAAAATACAAATTATATTTTTATTTTTCTAATACGATATTTATCGTTCCTTCAATAGTTACAGGTTTTCCGTTATAAGACCTTGTTTCATTATGTTCTGCAGATAGTTTTAAAGAATTCGTAGAAATTTCTTCAATACTAAAGACCAATGTAGGGTTATGAGCTACGGTGATTGTGTTATCAGGGTTTAATTTCCAAGCCAAACTGCTAATGGGATTTATATTGGTATCTAGAGTTTCGTTTATCACCGTTGTTGATGAATGAGAAATTGTTATTTCAGCAGTTAATGTACCTTGTATGCTTACCATTTTTGGACTATCAGCAAACGAAAAAGTCATGTCTGTATCTTTTGGAACAATGAAATAATTTCCAGAAATGGCTTCACCTTGTTCTGATACACCCATTACAGTGCCATCTTCCATGGTCATAGAAGTAAGGTTCCAGTTACCAATTAAATCTGTTTCAGTAACGGAAGAGTCGCTTGTTCTATTAGCTTCACATGCTAGGAAAAGAGAAACAACAGTAAATAGAAATAGGATTTTTGTTTTCATAGTTTAGGGGTTTTAGTTTTATATAAATCAATATAAAGCATTGATTTATAAATATATGTATTATTTTTATTTTATTGATAGGGTTGGATGTATTTTAACATAGTTTGTTTTTTATTGCTATTTTTGTAGATTATGAGAAAAATGATTATTGCAAGTACCTCCACAGTTTATAAAAGTAGCTATTTGAAGTATTTAAAGCCAACACTTTCTTTTTTTTTTAAAGATATCACATCGATTCTTTTTATTCCTTATGCAAGACCCAGTGGTATTTCATACCGGAAGTATACGACAATTGTTAAAATTTTTTTTGGAGAAATAAATGTTGCTGTAAGAGGGATTCACGAATTTAAAAACCCTACAGATGCGATTAAAAATGCTGAGGCAATTTTTGTTGGTGGAGGTAACACTTTCGAATTAGTTAATCAATTGTATAAGAATGATCTTTTAAGTATTTTAAAAGAAGTAATTGATGCAGGGACCCCTTATCTAGGTTCAAGTGCAGGAAGCAATATTTGTGGTGTAAATATTAAAAACACGAATGATATGCCAATTGTATATCCGCCAAGTTTTACCACTTTGGGTTGTTTTTCCTTTAATATTAATGCACATTATTTAGATCCTATTGAGGGATCTACGCATATGGGAGAAACTAGAGAAACACGTATCAAAGAATTTCATGTATTTAATGATACTCCGGTTTTAGGTTTACGTGAAGGAAGTTGGTTGGAAGTTATAGATAGTACAATTATATTAAAAGGCAATCACACAGCTCGTTTATTTTTACAAAATCAAATTCCAATTGAATTGAAAAGTGATTCAGAACTTACTATTTTTTAAAACGTTTTAAAGTTCGATTTGAATCATTTATGTTCTAATTATCTTTATCTAATAAACTACATATTCTACAATTTCTAATCCATACCCAATCATACCAACTCTTTTTGATTGTTGCGTATTGGTAATTAGTTTTAATTTACTGATGTTTAAATCGTGTAAAATTTGTGCTCCAATTCCAAAATCTTTATTGTCCATTTTTATTGCTGAGGCTTTCATTTCTCCTCTTAACTGCCCCTCTTTCAAACTAGACAATCTACTTAATAAATTTTGAGATTGATTTTGTTGATTTATAAAAATAATAGCACCTTTTCCCTCATCATTTATTACCTGAAACATTTTATCTAATTTTTTATCAGCATCATTTGTTAAGGTTCCTAAAATATCATTATTTACTAGAGTTGAATTGACTCTTGTTAAAACGGATTCATTCTTATTCCATGATCCTTTCGTTAACGCAATATGAACTTGACTATTATTAGTTTGTTGATAAGCTCTTAGTCTGAATTCACCAAATCTTGTTGTTAGATTAAAGTCTTCTTTTATTTCAATTAATGAGTCATGCTCCATTCTGTAAGCCACTAAGTCTTCAATAGAAACAATTTTAATATCAAATTTTTTCGCTACTTCTAGTAGTTGAGGTAATCGAGCCATGGTTCCATCCTCATTCATGATTTCTACAATTACACCTGCAGGTTGTAAGCCTGCTAAACGAGCAAAATCAATGGCAGCTTCCGTATGACCAGTTCTTCTTAAAACACCTCCCTCTTTTGCTTTTAAAGGGAAAATATGACCTGGTCTTGCCAAGTCAAAGGGTTTTGTTTTTTTGTCGATTAAAGCTTTAATAGTCAATGCTCTATCTGAAGCTGAAATACCAGTTGTAACTCCTTTTCCACGCAAATCTACAGAAACTGTAAAAGCGGTTTCCATAGGATCTGTATTGTTGTTTACCATCATTACCAAATCTAATTCTTTGCAACGACTTTCTGTCAAGGGAGTACAAATTAATCCTTTGCCGTGAGTTGCCATGAAATTTATCATTTCCGGTGTAACCATTTCGGAAGCTGCTAAAAAATCGCCTTCATTTTCTCTATTTTCATCATCTACAACAATAATGATTTTTCCATTTTTTATATCTTCAATAGCCTCAGAAATTGAATTTAATGATGAAGTACTTTTAATATTTTGAACTGTCATATTTATGATGTTTCTTTTTTTGAAAATAATTTTTTAAAGAAATTGATAAAAGGTTGCGTGATTGTATCTACATTAAAAATACCCTTATCTTTCGTGGCTCTTCTTGTGAGTAAAATACCAATTGGAACCATAATAAAAGCTGCTACCCAAGAACCTAAAAATGCAGAGATAGAACTTTCTTCAGCTAAATTTTTACCAAAAGTATTGCTAAAGAAATAGGTAACGTAAATGGCAATTGCTAGAATCATTGGCAAACCAAAACCTCCTTTTCGAATAATAGAGCCCAATGGTGCACCAATAAAAAACAAGATTAAACAGGATAGTGAAAATGCTATTCTATTGTAGTATTCTGTGTCAAAAAAATTAAGATTTTTTCTTTTCCATTTGATTGAAGATGTATTGTTTTTTAAAGAGCTTAAGGCTCTTCCAGCCTTGGAGGCTGAGGAGTTTAGAATGTTAATCTTATTTTGTAGATTAAAGTTTTCTAAAATATTCGGATTGATATTTTTTGCTTTAAGTGAATCGGGATATTTATACAAATCTTTGGCAACAGTTGAAACAAAGATGTTTTTAGATTTTATAAGCAGTGTTTCATCATAACTAGCTTTTAAATTGGGGATGGTGTCTCCTAGTTGATTTAAACTCAGCATCATGTAGTTTTTAGTATGATTTGTTTTATTCAAATCATCATTCCCTGAGACAGATGAGATATCAATATTAAATTCATACTCTTTAAAGGTAGCATTTGAGGCTGCCATTTTCTTTCTTTTAATAGAAGTTGTTGCAGATTTAACATGCTCCTCATAATAGTAGCCATCGTATAAAATAAATGTCATATAGCGGCTTCCTTCTTCAGAAACAATCTTACCTCTTTGGGCTGTAATTACTTTTTGGTTTCCTTTGCCACCTGTTAAATCATAAATCAAGACTTTTTTTAATAAATTTTCTTCTTTGCCATATTTTTCTTCAAATTTAATTTGAAACCCAGGGATGTCGCTATTAAAGCTTCCAGGAACTAGCGCTATAGCTGGTTTTTTCTTTTTAATATTTAAATATAAATTCTTTTGCTTTAATACAGCATATGGGTAAATATTGTTTAAAAATAAAAAGTTAATTCCACTTAGAATAATTGTTAAAAAAACCAAAGGTCTTACCAAACGTTGTAGAGATACTCCTGCAGATTTTGCTGCAGCAAACTCGTAGTTTTCACCCAAATTACC
Organism: Polaribacter sp.; assembly: GCA_029248845.1. Lineage (GTDB taxonomy): Bacteria > Bacteroidota > Bacteroidia > Flavobacteriales > Flavobacteriaceae > Polaribacter. The sequence goes on from JAQWIO010000084.1 coordinate 29,566, forward strand.
TAGGGCCATAATAGAAGATAAAAGGACACCAATTGGTAATGCTTGGGGTGTAATAATTAAGGTAGTGTAATATAAAAATTTAAAGATGAAGGGTAGACTAATTCCCTTCCCAGCAATGTTTTCAAAGGTTTGCCATAAAACTTGCATGACCAGAACAAAAAGCACGATTAGAAATGTAGCTACGAAAGGAACTAAAAATGTTTTTAGGATGTATCTATCTAAAATTTTCATCTAGGCAAAAATAGTTTCTTAAGATGAAACAAGCTACTAAATTTCTATTAATTCAAAAAAATTAATCAATTATAAATTTTAGCTTTTTGTACTTTTCTTCATCAAAAGAGAAAAAGTTACTAGATAAAGTTTGATTCTTTTTAAACTCTGTAATTGTAAAGGTAGTTTTAGAGCCATTTAATCCTGTTTGAATCAGTTTGTAAATGTACATTTCATTTATATCTATACCCAATTCTACCTTTATAATATTTGATTCGCTATTTATTGGCTTTAATGTAATATATTGTATTTTTCTATCATTTATATTTTTTAAATCACCCATTTCAAGATTATAACCCTCATTGTAAAAGGTTAATAGTTTAGAGGGATAAATAAAACCATCATCTCCACTCATATCTCCATCAGTAATTGTGACTTCTTTTTCATCATTATTAATTACAAACAGTTTTTTTCCATCGAAAATGAATATATTTCCTAGGTAATTTAACGTGTATTTATCTCCTTGTAATATAATTTTACTTTTCAAAGGTGGTTCATCTCCTTCTTTTATTCCGGCATTTTCGTTGCTTAATGTTTCACTGAAGCTAATTGACATGTTTTTATAAGCCCCCATTTTGCTCGAAACCTCATCCAAAAGTAATTTTGCGTTTTCAGAATTTTGAGAAACAGTTTTTGTTGTTATAAAAATACTTAAAAATAAAACGGTTATTTTTATCATTGCTATTGGTCTTTTTCGTTTTCTAATAATTGTTCTAATGCGATAAAATCTGCTACTAAAACTTGTCTGGCTTTACTACCCTCAAAACCTCCAACGATACCGGCTGCTTCTAATTGATCTATTAATCTACCAGCTCTGTTGTATCCTAATTTTAATTTTCTTTGTAAGAGAGAAGCAGATCCTTGTTGTGCTGTTACAATAATTTCTGCTGCTTCTTTAAAGAGCTTATCTCTGTCAGAAATATCTATATCAATACTTGTACCACTCTCGTCATCTATATATTCTGGTAATTGATAGGCTTCTGCATATGCTTTTTGAGAACCAATAAAATCTGTTATTTTTTCTACTTCTGGTGTGTCTACAAATGCACATTGTATTCTATTAATTTCATTTCCAGCTGTGTAAAGAAGGTCTCCGCGACCAATTAATTGGTCTGCACCGCCAGCATCTAAAATTGTTCTAGAATCTATTTTAGAGGTAACTCTAAATGCAATCCTAGCAGGAAAATTTGCTTTTATAATCCCAGTAATTACATTTACTGAAGGTCTTTGGGTTGCTACAATTAAATGGATTCCAATTGCTCTTGCAAGCTGAGCTAAACGTGCAATTGGTGTTTCTACTTCTTTACCAGCGGTCATGATTAAATCTGCAAACTCATCTATAACTAGAACAATATATGGTAAGAATTGATGACCGTCATTAGGGTTTAATTTACGTTGTTTAAATTTGGTATTGTATTCTTTAATATTTCTAACCATTGCAGCTTTTAGCAAATCATAGCGATTATCCATTTCAATACATAGCGAATTTAAAGTGTGTATAACTTTTGTTGTGTCTGTAATAATAGCCTCCTCTACATCTGGTAACTTTGCTAAATAATGACGCTCAATTTTATTAAATAAAGTCAGTTCGACTTTCTTAGGGTCTACCAAAATAAATTTAACTTCAGCAGGATGTTTCTTATACAACAGAGAAGTTAGTACAGCATTTAAACCCACCGATTTTCCTTGACCTGTTGCACCTGCCATCAACAGGTGCGGCATTTTAGCTAAATCAATAACAAAGGTTTCATTAGAAATTGTTTTTCCCAGGGCAATCGGCAATTCCATTCTAGATTCTTGGAATTTCTTTGATGAAATAACAGAATGCATCGAGACAACTGTAGATTTTTGATTAGGTACCTCAATTCCAATAGTTCCTTTTCCTGGAATAGGAGCAATAATTCTAATCCCCAGAGCAGATAAAGAGAGGGCAATATCATCTTCTAAATTTTTAATTTTAGAAATTCTAATACCAGCTTCAGGTACAATTTCATACAGAGTAATTGTTGGACCAACGGTTGCTTTTATCTCTGCAATACCAATTTTGTAGTTTTTAAGTGTTTCTACAATTTTATCTTTGTTTGCTTCTAATTCTTCAGGATCAATAGAGATCGTTTCGTTGTATTGCTTTAAGAGATTGAAAGTTGGGAATTTAAAACTTCCTAATTCTAATTTAGGATCAAATTCACCAAAGTCTTTGACCAATTGATTTGATAAATTTTCTGAGGAATGTTCTTCTTTTTTTGTTTTAGTTACATTAATTTCTACTTCTTTTTCTTTTGTAATTTCAGTTTTTAAGGATGGTGTTATTTCATTTTCAATGCTTAAGGTACCTTCTTCTTTTTTAGATGATACATCTGAGTGATTCGTGATTGTTGGTTGCAAGTTTTCTAAAGAAAGTTCAACTCTAGATTTTTCTTTTTTATCAGTTTGTAACGAAATTGTTTCTGAAACTTCTTTTTTGTCAACTTCTAAAATCTCAGAATTTAATATTTCTTTTTTAAAGGATTCTTCTGATTTTTTTTCTTCTTTTTTTCTTTTTAAACGGTCTAAATATTTGTCAAAAGTGATTTTATATCTTAAAACGATGTAGGCTATTAAAATAAAACCTAAAAGAATAACTAATCCTGTCTTTCCAACAAATGCTTGTGAGTATTCATTAATTTCAAAGCCTATGATTCCTGAAAGAAGTGCATAGTCATTATGAACAAAACCTAGGGAGATAGAAATCCATAACATTGCAAAAAGGCTCCAATTCCATGAAATTATGATCGCGGCGAATTTTTTTTTGAGAAGTATGTATACCCCTGTTAAAAACGCTTGTATAGCGATTACAAATGCCCCAATGCCAAAACTTTTATAAATTAGAAAATGACTTAAATTTGCACCAATTTTACCTAATAAATTTTGACTTTTTACTGTTTTATCTGTTAATTTTGTTAATGCGCTTTGATCTTCTTGCCAATTAAAAAAAAAGGAAATAAAAGCGATGCAAAGGAAAGCGGAAAATAATATTAGGAAGGTACCTAAAATTGTTTGTGCTTGTCTTGTTTTTAAAAAAACATAAATTCCCGATTTTTTTTCTGAAGAATCCGATGATTTTGTGTTTTGTGTCCTTTTAGCCATTAATAATTTTAGTTAATTTTATCGTAAATATACGTATTTAGCTAAAACAATAAACTTATTTTAGAAATGTATATGAAACCGGCAATAATTAGTGAAATAAATGCTGCAAAACTTGCGGCACCAGCAGCTATGTCTTTTATGAAGCCTATCTTTTCATGATACTCTGGATGCACGAAGTCAGCGAGCTTCTCTACGGCAGTATTTAAAGATTCAGCAACTAAAACCAATCCAATAGCTAGAAATTGAAACATCCATTCTATATTAGAGATGTTAAAATATAATCCTAAAATTGTAATTAATATCGCTACAAAAAGTTGCGCCTTAATACTATCTTCAGTAGTTATTAAAAGCCATGTTCCTTTCAAAGCAAATTTAAAGCTACGCAATCTTCCTTTTAAAAAGCCATCGTTAGGTTTTTTCATAGTTTATAATACGTTTAATGCTAAAGTATAATTAGGTTCATCCGCTATTTCCGAGACTTGTTCGGTATGTATAACGCAACCCTCCTCATCAACAATAACAATTGCTCTAGAGTGTAAATTTGCTAAGGGACCGTTTGCGATTTCTAGTTCATAAGATTTGCCAAAGTTTCCATCAATGAAATCGGATAACATAACTACATTTTCTATCCCTTCTGCTGCACAAAAACGGGCTTGAGCAAAAGGTAAATCTTTAGAAATACACAAAACAACTGTATTTTTTAAATCTGTTGCTTTTTTGTTAAATTCTCTGACAGTGGTTGCACAAGTTCCTGTGTCTACACTTGGAAAAATATTCAAAATTATTTTTTTACCTGCATAATCCATTAGACTTTTAGGGGATAAGTTGACGTCAGTCAACTTAAAATTAGGCGCTTTTGCACCAATTTTAGGTAAATTACCTATTGTGTGAGTTATATTTCCTTTTAATGTGATATTTGCCATTTAACATTTTTTGAATTTCAAAAGTAACTATTTTTATTGAAAAAACTTTATAAGAAAAAGGATAACTTCTCTTAAAAATCATCTTACTTTAATACTTATCTTCGCAGTCAATAAAATTAAATTTTACATTGATTTTCTCTCAATATACATCAGAATTTAAATACAATTGGAAGCTTGCTGCACCTGTTATATTGGGAATGCTTGGCCATACTTTTGTAGGTTTTATTGATAACATTATGGTTGGGCAATTAGGAACTGCTGAATTAGCAGCAGTATCCCTAGGAAATAGTTTCATGTTTATAGCAATGTCAATCGGTATTGGTTTTTCAACAGCAATAACACCTTTAATAGCTGAAGCAGATTCATCAGACAATTTAAATCAAGCAAGATCTACTTACAAAAGTGGTTTGTTTTTATGCTCAACATTAGGAATTATCTTATTTTTAGGAATATACTTTTCTAAGCCTTTAATATATTTATTGAAACAGCCAAAAGAAGTTGTAGAATTAGCAATTCCATATTTAAATCTGGTTGCGTTTTCTTTAGTTCCTTTAGTTATTTTTCAGGCCATTAAGCAATTTAGTGATGGGATGTCTATGACAAAATATCCCATGTATTCTACTTTATTAGCAAATATTGTAAACATAATATTAAATTATATTTTAATTTTTGGAAAATTTGGTTTCCCAGAAATGGGTATTGTTGGTGCAGCTTATGGTACGTTATCTTCTCGTTTAATAATGGTTGTTTATTTATGGTTTCTTTTAAGATATAAAAAACGATCAGCTCAAATTGTAAAAAATATAAAATTCTTTATTCTAGATATTTTAATGATCAAGAGGATTATTAATCTAGGATCTCTAAGTGCGATGCAAATGTTTTTTGAAGTAGCTATTTTTACTGCTGCTATATGGTTAAGCGGCTTGCTAGGTAAGAATCCGCAAGCAGCAAATCAAATTGCTTTAAACTTGTCTTCTATGACATTTATGGTTGCTATGGGCTTAAGTGTTGCATCTATGATTAGAGTGGGAAATCAAAAAGGGTTACAAAATTACAAGGAATTGCGTAGGATTGCTTTTTCTATCTTCCTACTAGGCACCTTATTAGCTACTTTCTTTGCGGTATTGTTTTTTATTTTTCATGAAAATTTACCCAATATTTATCTAGATATAGAGGATGCTGTAAACTATTCTGATACTAGAGAAGTATTATCTATAGCTTCAAATTTATTGTTGGCAGCTGGATTTTTTCAAATTTCAGATAGTATACAAGTTGTCGTTTTAGGAGCTTTACGCGGCCTGCAAGATGTAAAGATACCTACAATTCTTACCTTTATATCTTATTGGGTTGTTGGTTTTCCTATTTCTTATTTCTTAGGGAAAGAAGAAATGTATGGTAGCTTTGGAATTTGGTTGGGCTTGCTTGCAGGATTAACTACAGCTTCCATTTCATTATTTATTAGATTTAATTCGTTAACTTTAAAACTCATTAAACAAAAACATGAACTTACCTAAATTTTTATTGGCTGACAACAGCACTTTTCCTGATGATATTTTTGTATTACACACAGAATTTCCACGTTTTATTATTAATTTAAAAGATGATGAGATTGAATGGTTCGAGGATTTAACAGGAGAAAACGAAGAAGATATCGCAACAGAACTAGCAGATTTAATGGATAAGGCCGGTGCGTTTTATGATCAGGAAATGACACAATACGATTAAGCTACACTTTCTCTTTATTTCGGGTTCCTGAAGTGCTCAATCATATCCTAAAAAATAATTTCTTAGCTTACATATAAAAGCTTGCGATAATTTTATAAACCTATCTATTGTTGATGTTGTAATATTTTAAATTATTAATAAAAAATAATTTAGAATTTGTATGGGTGCAAAATAAGTTCAATTACAACTCTGTAGGTGTTTATTTTGATCTTACTTGATATACTAAACGGATTAAAAATTAGTTTTTCAACAAATTAAAAAGGAGACTTCTTTTCTTGTTCAAATTTCTATTATCTTCGTTTTCTTAAAAAATCAATACAATATGAGTAGAAATAGTAAAGATTATATAGGGATTGCTTTAAAAGGTGTAGCAATGGGAGCAGCAGATGTGGTGCCTGGCGTTTCTGGTGGAACAATCGCTTTTATTTCTGGGATTTATGAAGAGTTGTTAGCAGCAATTAGTACTATTAATTTAAGCTTACTCAAAACTCTAAAAAAAGAAGGTTTTAAAGTTGCATGGAAACAACTTAATGGAAATTTTTTATTGTCACTTTTTGTAGGGATTTTCGTTAGCATTATTTCTTTGGCAAAAA